>NZ_JANHZS010000040.1:0-31668 GCF_041414765.1 Pseudoalteromonas sp. DY56-GL79
GCGGCAAGTCGAGCGTCGCGACCAAAACACACTCAGAAGAACAAAAATCAAACAGCAAAGGTCAACAGGCCCTAGCAGGCATACGGACTATCTCCCCTAGTCAATGGGCGCAAACTGCGTTGGTAAGGCACTAAATTGCAAGGATGGATTTTGCTTCATCCACTTTTTCTTATTAGGGATTTGGATCTTAAACTCATCATCCGTCACAAACTTTTGAGTTTTACCTTTTGCATCCACAAACTGAATTGATGCAGGTTCGGTAAATGTAAACTCTAGTTCATCAAAGCTTGGAGCAAGCCAAGACAAGCTACCTGCCATCAACTCAACAAAAGCGTCCATATCCTCTAAAAGGATAAACAAATCGCGATACATAACCCGCTGCTTAGTCAGCGGCGCTATATCCGTATTGACCATAATAGCAACGGCATCTTTTTCTTGATTGATCACTAAATTAACTTTATCAGCACGTGACTGCGGGAGAATAGGTAGGTCAATATTGCCGTCTTTATCTATGATACCATCAGCAATGATCTTGCCATCTTGCTCCAGCCATAGCTTAATATCCTCTAGCGCGATATCAGGCTGCTTCACTTCCACTGTAAATTTAGACAAGATATATTGCGATTGCGCTTTGTTGGCGATTAAATCTAGAATTTGATTAATCTCACCATATTCAACACGTCGCTCAGCGGCGAAAACAGAGTTGCAAAGTAAGCTCGCAACAGCACCGAACATCAGTAACTTTTTCATTGGGTTATCCTTTCTTATTGTTATCTTCATAAGAGGAGTACTTCGAGAAATAGTTCAAAACTTGATCTCAATTCCATACATGCCAAATAGATCAGGCTAAACTCAACATAAGCATATGGAGTGAAAAGGAGTAGCAGATGACCCAAACCGTAGCTGATTTAATGACCCCAGATCCGTTCGCAGTGATTGCTGAAAATACCTTGCAAGATGCGCACAATTTAATGAAAGAAAAAAATGTTCGTCACATTCCTGTGATTGACGAAGCAGGAGCCTTAGTTGGTATGCTCACGCAAAAGATTATGATCGCCAAGGTAATGGGAATAATGGCAACCTATGGCGCAAATGCGCTTGCAAGAAAAGAAAAGCAAACAAAAGTACAAGATATTATGGCGACCGATTTTGCGAGTGTGCGCCCAAGTCAATCACTACAAGATGTGGTGCGCTTTTTTGTCGATAATCGCCATGGCTGTATGCCTGTGGTAGACGAGCAAAACAAATTGGTTGGAATACTAACATCATCGGACTTTGTGCGACTCGCTGCTGCACTTTTGTCTTAAACGTGGTAACAAGCGAGTGTATTCCACTGTCTCGCGGAATACACTCAGCTAACGGCATGATTAGGCTTTTTCTTGAAGCGTTCTCGCTACGGTTCTCATACCTAACGTCGTTGCACCTGCAGCCCATTGACCACTAGCGCTATTTTGGAAAGAAGCCGCAAGATCAATATGCACCCAGCCTTGACCTTCATTTGGTACAAAGCGAGACAGGAAACCCGCTGCATTTGATGCACCACCAAAGCCGCCACCTTTTTGGGCTCGGCTGTTAGCTGTATCCGCATAAGGCGATGGACAGTTATTTTGATGCCACTTTTCTAGAGGCAGTGGCCACGCGGCTTCAAATTCGTCACTCGCGAACTGCTGTACATCACCGACAAGCGCTTTGTCTAAACCAAATAGCGCATTGTACTCTTGGCCTACAGCAACGAGCGCAGCGCCCGTTAATGTCGCGGCATCAATAATAAGCTCTGCGCCTGTTTCACCGGCAGCCATCAAGCCATCAGCAAGCACTAAGCGACCCTCTGCATCGGTATTTACGATTTCCACTGTGGTACCATTTTTGTAGGTAAGAATATCACCTAACTTATAGGCATGGCCTGAGATAAGGTTTTCAGCACAACATAGGAACAACTTAACACGACGGTCAAAACCACGTTGAATAGCCAGCGCTAAACCAGCCGTTACGGTTGCCGCACCACCCATATCACACTTCATCGTAAGCATGCCTTCGCTTGGCTTAATCGAGTACCCACCTGAGTCAAACGTGATCCCTTTACCCACAAGTGCCGCACTAACTGGTGCGTCATCATTACCTGTTGGGTTGTAGTCAAGCTCAAGCAACACAGGAGGACGCTCACTGCCGCGTCCCACTTCGTGGATACCAATCCATTGCTGCTCCAACAGCGCGTCGCCTTTAATGATTTGATAGCTAACATGCTCAGGTGCCAATGACTGAATAAACTCAGCCGCTTTTCCAGCAAGGCTTTCAGGATAAATATCTTCGGCCGTCCCGTTGATCATCTGACGCATCCATGTTGCCGACGCTTTTAATGCATCAAGCTCTTTTAGATCTGACTGGTCGTTGTCAACAAACACCACACCATCTAATGCCTTTGGTGACACAAAACCTTGATAAAAAGCCCATTGAGATTCAGTACACCACAAGTCACCTTCTAGATGAACTTGTTTAATCCCTTGTTGTGCGATGCTACGAGCCGCTTTTTGAATATTTTTCAGCGTTTCGTCTTGTTGTAAATGGATAAAAGCACCGTCCTTTTCAAACGACAATGCAGCACCAGCAGATAAATACTCTGGTTTTGCGTCTTCACTCAGTCGTACAATAAATTTCTCTGACATTCTCTTTTCACTCTTGTGCTTGTAAGTGTGGTTAAGTGTACACTAGCCACTAAATACACCCAACCTAAAGCGACCAATGAAGTTTTCTAGGCAATTACAACAAGCAACCTTGCTCAAACGATATAAACGCTTTCTTGTCGACTTACGCGCCCCAAGTGGTGACGAATTCACCGTTCACTGCGCCAATACTGGTAGAATGACCAATTGTGCAGACCCAGGATTTACAGCCTATTATTCCACCAGCGATAACCCTAAACGAAAGTACATTCATTCGTTGGAGCTGACGCAAGATAATGATGGTCATTTTATTTGTGTAAATACAGCGGTGGCGAATAAAGTGTCTGTTGAGGCCATAGAGCAAGGAAGAATAACGCAACTGCGAGACTACAAAACACTTCAAACTGAGGTAAAATACGGGGCTGAAAATAGCCGAATTGATATTTTGTTGAGCAGCCTCGAAAATGGACAATCCTCGCAATTCTGCTACGTTGAAGTAAAGTCGGTGACTTTGCTCGAGCAACAGCAAGGTTTTTTCCCTGATGCAGAAACCTTAAGAGGTCAAAAACATCTTAGAGAATTAATCCACATTAAACAGCAAGGTCATCGTGCGGTGTTACTGTTTGCCGCGCTCCATACAGGGATCAATTGTGTCAAACCAGCCAGTCATATCGATCAAAAATATGCAGCGTTAGTAAAAGAAGCAATTTCTCATGGAGTAGAAATCATTGCTTACCGAGCACATATTGACGACAACCAAGTACAATTAATTGAAGAAATTCCTTTTGATTACGCTTGACTTTTTTCATGCTGCCCACATATAGCCGTGATAGTTTTCTCCCCCAAATAGTTAAACATTGAAAAAAGTGGCTGACATTTGCAGTAAAAAAGTGTTTGCTAAGGGGTAAAGATTTTGCTATTTATACCCGCCGGCGAAAGCTGGGGTTATGTATTAAGGATTTAGGAGAATGGTATGCCAGACCAGAAAAAACTAGGGTTATTGGCTCAAGCCGGTGTAGAACCTTATCAAGAAAAGCCAGGCGAAGAATACATGAATGAAGCACAACGTGCTCATTTCAAAGCGATATTAGAAGCATGGCGTGCCGATCTACGTAATGAAGTAGATCGTACTAAGACACACATGCAAGACGAAGCGGCAAACTTTCCTGATCCTGTGGACCGTGCAGCGCAAGAAGAAGAGTTTTCTCTTGAACTGCGTACTCGCGACCGCGAGCGTAAGCTAATCAAGAAAATTGAGAAAACACTTCAACTTATCGAAGATGATGACTTCGGCTTTTGTGAGTCGTGCGGTATTGAAATCGGCATTCGCCGTTTAGAAGCACGTCCAACAGCTGATCTTTGTGTTGATTGTAAATCTCTCGCAGAAATCAAAGAAAAACAACAAGGCAGAGGATAATCTCAGCCCTGTGTCCCCAAGCTTAAAGCAAACTGGGAGCTATCGCGGTCGATTTGCTCCCTCGCCTTCCGGACCGCTTCATTTCGGCTCTCTTGTGGCCGCTTTGAGTAGCTATTTAGATGCAAAAGTCAATCAAGGTAAATGGCTCGTTCGCATCGAAGACATTGATACACCGCGCGTAGTTGTGGGTGCTGCCGACAATATATTAACCACACTTGAAGCATATGGCCTTTACTGGGATGAAGACGTTGTCTATCAATCGCAGCGCCATGCCCTATACCAAGCCTATTTGACGACACTAAAATCAGACTCTCTTGTGTATGCGTGTCAATGTACTAGAAAGCAAATTAAAGCAATGGGTGGGTTTTATAACAATCATTGCCGAGCTTTAGCGCTAAGTTGGCAAGATAATGCTTTGCGCCTACAGCAGCGCTTTCCAGTTACTGAATTTAATGATGCAATACAAGGCATGGTTGTCATTCCCCCTGCAATTGCGCATGAAGATTACATCGTTAAACGCCGCGACGGCTTATTTGCTTATCAATTGGTGGTGGTCGTTGACGACATAGAACAAAAGATTAGTCATATCGTGCGTGGTGCCGATCTGCTAGAACCCACAGCAAGACAAATTAGTTTATTTCGACAACTCAATCAGCCATCACCTGAGTACGCTCACGTACCACTGGCTGTCGCAGAGCCCGGATTTAAGTTGTCTAAGCAGAATCATGCTCCAGCTATTGATAACCGCAACCCGTTACCAACCCTTTATGCCGCGCTGCGTTATTTGCATGTGCCAGTTGATTCTCTCCATAATTATCAAGATGTTGACGCATTACTGATTCACGCTATTGATATTTTTAGTCTAGATAGCGTTCCTAAAGTACAGGAAATTCAACTAGACTCTCTAGAAAATGGTGATTTTGCTTTTCGCCCACTGTTTTCAAGTACTTCAATTTAGTCTCATTTGAGTATATGATAGCGAGCCTTAAATGCGACCTGTTTTAAGACAAAAGCAGTGGTTCACAACGACTAGAATAGAAAACTTGATTGCTCAGGAGACGAGTTATTATTTCCAAGCTTGTAAACTTTTGCCGCCAGTTTGTAACTGGAAAAGGCGATGAGACGGTGAAAATGGCCAGCCCGACACCTGCGATAATTCCTCGCAGCGAGCATGGTATATCTCGTAAACAATTTAGCCCTAACGCTATCAAAGTGCTCTATCGCTTAAAAGACGGTGGCTATGATGCCTACCTAGTTGGTGGTTGTATCCGCGATATCATGCTAGGAATTGAACCTAAAGACTTTGATGTCGTTACCAATGCAACACCTGAACAAATCAAAAAGCTCTTCCGTAACTGTCGCTTAATAGGTCGTCGCTTCCGCCTTGCGCACATTGTTTTTGGACGGGAAATTATTGAAGTTGCCACCATGCGTGGCCATCACCAAAGTGATGACTCTTGTGCCACGACAAGTCAAGCCAGCGAACACGGGCAGCTATTACGCGACAATGTCTACGGCAGTATTGAAGAAGACGCCGAACGCCGCGACTTTACTATCAATGCGCTATATTATTCGATCAATGACTTTACCTTACGCGACTTTGCAGGTGGTGTTGCTGACATTAAAGCGCGTAAAATTGAGCTGATTGGCGATCCTGAAACTCGCTATCGCGAAGATCCGGTACGTATGCTGAGAGCTATCCGCTTTGCAACTAAACTGGATATGGAGATTGCTACCCCGACCCGCACTCCAATTAAAGCATTAGCGCCGTTACTTGGGCACATCCCAGCTGCACGCTTGTTCGAAGAAACGCTAAAGCTATTTTTAAATGGTAAAGCGGAAGAAAATTTTCTTCAAATGCGTGAATACGGCTTATTTGCACAATTATTCCCCGCGCTCGATAAAATCCTAGCACAGCCTGATAATGACTTTGAACGTCGCTTTATTCAGCAAATGTTTGCCAATACGGATAGCCGTATCAACGCGGATAAAAAAGTAACCCCTGCATTTATCTATGCAGCACTTTTATGGTTCCCTATTTTAGCTAAAAGCGAAGCGCTCGCGGCCGAAGGTATGAATGAATATGATGCCTTTATGCAAGCCATTAATCACGTCCTTGCTGAAAATGCTAAACACGTTGCAGTGCCTAAACGCTTTACTTTAGGTGCCCGAGATATCTGGCATATTCAACAACGCCTAGATAAACGTTCAGGCCAGCGTGCATATCGCCTAAGCTTGCAGCCGAGATTCAAAGCCGCATATGATTTCCTATTATTGCGTGTTGAAAGTGGTGAGCAAGAGCAAGAAGAACTTGCAGCTTGGTGGACTGATTACCTAAAGAATGACGTCACCGGCCAAAAAGACATGGTGCGCAACTTAGGTAACCAAAGCAAACCTAAGCGTCGTTATAATAGACGTAAGCCAAAAAGAAAACCAAAAGAAGATTAAATGAATATTGCGTACATTGGATTGGGTGCAAACCTATCCGAACCGATGGCACAAATACAGCGAGCACTCGATGTGCTCGCCGCCCATCCAGACCTCTCGCTTGTCCAGCACTCTAGCCTGTATGGCTCAAAACCTATGGGCCCTCAAGATCAACCTGATTATGTGAATGCCGTAGCAAAACTGGCGACATCATTAACAGCAGAGTCTTTACTCGATGTGTTGCAACAAATAGAGCTTGAACATGGTCGTGTACGCAAAGCTGAGCGCTGGGGACCGCGCACGCTCGATTTAGATATTCTGCTTTTTAATACCGATACCATTAACAGTGATAGACTTACGGTGCCACATTACGGCTTGAAAGAAAGAGAATTTGTCGTCTATCCACTATTAGAGATAACGCCAGAACTCAAATTACCTGATGGCACTGAGCTTGACTCTTTAACACAAAAGTTACCACTTAACGGATTAGCAATCCTCAAATAAACCAATCCAAGGGGTTTACCATGGCAAAAATTTCCGTCTCAACACTTGCCAAAATGAAGCGTGAAGGAACAAAAATAACAGCCCTCACCGCATACGATGCAAGTTTTGCAAAGTTATTTCACGACAATGGCGTAGATGTCATCTTAGTGGGTGATTCTCTGGGTATGGTTTTACAAGGTGGTGAAGACACTTTAGCCGTTACCACGGATAACATTGCCTATCACACCCGTTGTGTCAGAGCTGGTAGTAAAGAGCTATTCGTTATCGCCGATATGCCTTTTATGAGCTATTCAGATCCGCAGTCAGCCTGTCAGAATGCAGCTACCTTGATGCGCTCTGGTGCTAATATGGTTAAGCTTGAAGGTGGTGAATGGCTTTACGACAGCATTGCACTGCTTACTCAGCAAGGGATCCCTGTTTGTGGTCATTTAGGTTTAACACCACAATCAGTGCACGTGTTTGGCGGCTTTAAAATTCAAGGTCGTGAAGAAGCACAGGCGCAAAAAATGATAGCCGATGCACAAGCGTTAGAACGTGCTGGTGCACAAATGATTGTGATTGAATGTGTGCCTTCAGCATTGGCTAAACGTATTACCGATGCCGTGGCAATTCCGGTCATTGGTATTGGCGCTGGTAAAGAGACCGATGGCCAAATTTTGGTTATGCACGACTTAGTTGGTATTTCCGCAGGCTATATTCCTAAGTTTTCGAAGAACTTCCTGCTCGAAACCGGCAACATGCCAGATGCGGTGAAAAAGTTTTGTGCAGACGTGCAATCAGGTGACTTCCCGGGGCCTGATCACGAATTTAATTAAATTTGCGATGAGCAATACTTATCGCTAAGTCCGATTCAAGCGTTTTGTTTGAGTTGGTATTGTTATTATTGAGTTAGAGTACAACATGCAATCAGTTACTGAGATTAAATCGTTACGAAGCCAGATTAAAGCTTGGCGCCAACAAGGATTAAGCATTGCCTTCGTACCAACGATGGGCAACCTTCACCGCGGTCATTTTTCCTTAGTAGAAAAAGCAAAAACCCTAGCGGATAAAGTCGTTGTCAGTATCTTTGTAAACCCAATGCAATTTGGTGCGAACGAAGACCTCGACAGCTACCCACGTACGCTTGAGCAAGACAAGCAAGGCCTTGCAGAACTAGAAACCGATATTGTGTTTACGCCTACCGTTGAAACCATATATCCAAACGGACTAAATGCGCAAAGTTTTGTTGATGTACCGGGAGTATCCGAAGGACACTGCGGTGGCACACGCCCTGGGCACTTTCGTGGCGTTGCAACGGTTGTCACAAAACTGTTTAACTTAGTACAACCTGATTTTGCCTGCTTTGGTGAGAAAGACTTTCAACAGTTACAGGTCATCAAAACAATGGTGAAAGACCTGTCTATTCCCGTTGAAGTGATTGGTGTTGCGACTCAAAGAGAAGTTTCTGGACTTGCGATGAGTTCACGTAATGGTTACCTCTCTGAATCTGAAAAAGATACTGCTAAAGTACTCTTTCAAGCGCTAAAAGCAGCAGCTGGCGCTTTAGAAAATGGCGAAAAAGATTTTTCGAAGGTAACAAAAAATGCAACAGAAATGCTGCATAATGCCGGTTTAAAGTTGGATTATTTTAACATTTGTCAAAAAGATAGCTTGAAACCTGCTACACTCGAAGATAATCAACTCGTCATTCTTGCCGCAGCTTTTCTCGGTAAAGTCAGACTGATTGATAATATTCAAGTCACAGTCTAAGGAATAATAATGAAAAATGCGTTCGCCTTGTTAGTACTTTCTACCACCATATTGGGGTGCAGTAACTCTATCTCACCTGAGTTGAATCAGTGCGCACAACAGAATTATCAATGCGAACGCAGCTGTGAGATGCAAAACACACCAGAGACAATGTCTTTACAGATATGCACTGATAAATGTATTGAGCAGTATAATGCCTGCAAAGTACAGGCTGAAAAAATTACCGAGAGCAAACGATAGTTTGCTCTTTTTTTAGCAACTTGACCCCTTAATATTCTTTTAAATACAAACACTTTCTAACTCCCGCTGTTATTTTTTATTCACCTTTTTAGAATATTTTGCGATACAATAAACTGGTCTGATGAGATAGACGTACAGCACCAGCTTAACTTGGCTCAATACTTGGTTTACTAAATAATGTAAGCAGTGAGCACTAACTTTTCTTAATAACTTGTTATTTCTGGTTTTTATTCTAATCTCTAAGACAAAAGTAACGCTATTTTTGTGCTCATATCAGCGCTTTGAATTAGCGTTACCGACACGACTCTTTGCAAAGAAAATGGGGATCAATATGAAAAAGTCAGCAATTACATTAGCGATAGCGCTTGGGACAGTGAGTTTTCACAGCGCCGCTGAAATCAGAATTAATGGTTTTGCTTCCATTATTGGTGGTCAAACGCTAGATAGTGACGACACACTATATGGCTATGACAATGATTTTGATATGGAAAACCGTAGCTTATTCGCCCTACAACTTTCCGCCGATCTACAAGAAAGTCTAACTGCCACAGCACAGATCGTGGGCCGTGGTCAGAATGACTTTGATGCCGAGTTTGAATGGGCATACTTAACCTATGCGATTTCAGATTCTTCACAGATAAGCGCAGGTAAAATGCGTATACCATTCTATCGCTATTCTGACTTTTTAGATGTGGGTTATGCATACCGTTGGGTTAAACCACCTCAATCTGTATATAACCTAAGCTTTAGCACCTATAATGGATTGAGCTATATCCACAACTCAACATTAGGCGAATGGGAAAGCACAGTACAGCTGGCTTTAGGTAGCGTAGATGACGACATTGTTGCTATCACCTACTCAGATGAAGCAGAGTTAAACAACACAGTCGGTATTAACTGGACACTGAGCAGAGATTGGTTTAGTGCACGTGCGGCCTACTTTGCTACCGAAGCGAGTATTAGCGCAGCTAATAGTCCTGAACTATCTGGATTGTTAGCGGGGTTGACTGGTTATGGACTAACTCAACAAGCGGATGACATCGCAGTCGACAAAGATGATGCTTACTTTGCCGCAATTGGTATTTCTATCGACTATAATGATATCTTGTTCGATGCAGAATACACTCAGTTCGACGTAGACAACAGCATACTTGCTAAACAGCAACAGTACTATGCATCTATCGGTTATCGGATTGATACGTGGACACTTCACCTAACCTACGAACACAATGAAGATAAGAATGAGAACGACGAGTTTAACTCTGTCCCACTCACCATCACCGCTCCAAATGGTGTAACCATTCCTGTCACGACCGATCCAACCAATCCAAATGCACCTTATTTAAGAACACTTGTTAATGGTGCGCTTGCAGGCGCTCGTGCAGAATCAGAAACGTGGAGTATTGGTGCTCGTTATGACTTCCATCCATCAGCTGCGTTCAAAATTGAACTAAACCAATTCGATAACACGCTAACAGATCAAAAAGTTGAGCTGTTGAGCTTCGGTATCGATTTAGTATTCTAACGGAGGCTAATATGATCAAAAAAATAATGACCTTAGGGCTACTGTTAGCCAGCCAGGCAACTTTAGCAGATGTTGCTGTTATCGTGAACTCAGCAAATGCATCTACTGTGGATGACGGTACTATCAAAAAGTTATTCCTTGGCAAAAGCAAATCATTTGCCGATGGTAGTAGTGCGACCCCTGTGAATCAGGATGGCAATGCTGTATTTGACGAATTTAACGACAAAGTGATTGGTAAATCGAGCTCTCAGCTAAATGCTCATTGGTCTAAATTAGTATTCACCGGAAAGGGAACACCTCCGAAGAAGCTAGATAGCGACCAAGCGGTAATCGATTTTGTTTCGAGCAATGCAGACGCAATTGGTTATATTGATGCAAGTAAAGTAACCAGTGCCGTCAAAGTGATTGGTAAATACTAGGGCCAGTTGACCTTTGCTGTTTGATTTTTGTTCTTCTGAGTGGGTTTTGGTCGCGACGCTCGACTTGCCGCCTAGTGATCTAGGCAAAAGTTGAGCAACAATGAACAAAGCGCACTCAGGTGTACCCAAAGGGCAGCGCTTGATTGGCATTTCTACTGTGTTATCGGCCAGACTTACATAGAGTGACTATGCTACGCAGGCTCTGCCTTGTATAAATACCAATCAAACTGCTGCAAAAACAAACTTGGAAGATAAACAGGCCCTAATATTCCTTATCAAATAAAAACAGCCACTTAATGTGGCTGCTTTTATTTATCGTTTATGATTTCTCTTTGATAAAGCCCTAGACTCTAAATTTTGAGGTTGCATCTTTCAAGTTGTCGGACAATACATGGAGATTCTCTGCAACGTCTTGTACTTCATTCAACGCTTGCATTGTGTCTTGGAAAGACCGGTGCATAGATGTCACATTATTTACTACCATAGCCGCCACAGAAGTCTGCTCTTCCGTTGCCGCAGCAATTTGACCATTCATGCTATTAATTGACAAGATTTGTGCCGCTATCTGCTCAATCGACTGCCCGGTTTGTGCTGCAGCTTCAGCATTATTAATTGCCATACTGCTTGCACTTGTCATTGCTTTCACCGCTTGATTTGCCGCTTCTGTTAGCACATTTAAAAGCTCTCTTATCTCGTTGGTCGACTTTGCTGTTCTTGAGGCTAATTCGCGGACTTCATCGGCAACCACCGCAAAACCTCGACCTTGCTCACCAGCACGAGCCGCCTCAATCGCAGCATTCAAGGCAAGTAAATTGGTTTGCTCAGCAATTGATGTGATCACATTTAAGATTTGCGTCACGTTCTGCGTATCATCAGCTAACTTATTGATCGTCTCTGCTGCATGATTAATTTCTTCACTTAATGCTTGTGACTCGTTAACTGACACCTGAATTTGGCGCTTACTCTGCTCAACTTCCTGTTCGGCCAGCTGCGCAGCATCAGACGCCTGTGACGCCGAGTGAGAGATATCACCCACACTTAACCGCATTTCTTCCATAGATTGACGTACCACTTCCGCGTCGTGCGTTTGTTGATTCGTTGCCCCTTCAGCTTTTTCCATCCCCTGAACAAGACGACCTGAGTCTTTCATCAAAGGCTCGACGACACTCATCACCTCGACAACCGCCCCTTTTAGTAACGCAACAAATTCATTGAAGTTTATGGATACTTGGCCAATTTCATCGTGAGAGCGCACATTGAGCGTGGTGGACAAGGAACCCTGCCCTTGCGCTAATAGTTTCAGATTTTGCGCCGCATCCTTAGCTGAGTTACCAATTCCTCTTGCAATCACAACCGCTAAGAAAACCAAAACAAGTAAAGAAATAACGGCCACAATCAACATTATCGTGAGCGCGTTTGCTGAGCGCTCTTCGGTATTTTGAAGTAATTCAACAAAACGATCATTCGCATTCGTTTTAGCCTTGGTAAAATCTGCGACTAAGCCTTCGTAGATCTCGGTTTTCTTTTTGGCATCTTCTTGGATACGGGAAAAATCAGCTGTACCATCTATCATTCCTCCAGCAATTTGTTGCGCAATTTTGCCGTATTGTGCAAGTTCGTCGCTATTATCTGAGGGCATAAAGCCACTTTGTACCGACTCAATTTTTTGCAAGTTAGCTTGGATTTGCTGTTGATATTCTTTTGCTTTATCTAATAATTCAGCATCCCCGAAGGTTACAGCTTGAGTGAATAGCTCATCTAAATTCTGCAGCTTATTTGCGTTTTCTGTGGCGAGGTTAAGAATTTTATATGTCTGCTCCTCTAATTCATTTAAGGCCCTTTGGTTAGAACTAATAGCGTTGTAATTAACAAACACGATAACCACAAAAGCGACAACCGCAACGAGCGTAATTGCGTGGATCTTTTTGGTGATACTAAGATCAGCAAAAGCAGTACCTAGACTCATATATACACCTTTTGAAGTAAGACGAGTTCATTATCGACTGATTTATTATAAATTTTAACTAAATATAGAATATTTCCAGCTTTTTTGCCGCTTGAGGATGAAGATTTAAACAAATTATTCAATCTGGGAACATAGAAGTGTGAAAATAAAAAATGCCGCTCAATGAGCGGCATCAATAACAACAAGTAATTAGCGGGTTGAGTAATTGATTAAAGTAAACCTAACTTTTTCAATTCGCGTGTCGCCATTTCGCTAGAAAGAGGAACATAACCGTCTTTCTCAACAATCTTTTGACCTTCTTTAGACAACACCATCTTCAAGAATTCAGCCTCGATAGGTGCTAATTCTTTATTAGGGTGCTTGTTCACATATAGGTATAGGAATCGAGACAGTGGGTATTTACCCTGTGCCACATTTTCTAATGTTGCATCAACGTAGTTCGTACCTTTTTTCGCTAGTGGTACGGTACGTACGCCTGACGTTTTATAACCGATACCAGAGTAACCAATCGCATTCACTGAAGACGAGATAGACTGTACTACAGACGCAGAACCTGGCTGCTCATTAACATTATTGCGGAAGTCGCCTTTACACAGTGCTTTTTTCTTGAAGTAACCATAAGTACCAGATACTGAGTTACGACCATAAAGCTGAATATCTTTTGCAGCCCAATCACCCGTTAGACCAACATCACTCCAGCGATTTGCCTGTGCTGCCGAACCACATTTGCGTGTTGAAGAGAAGATTGAATCAACCTGTTCAATTGTTAAGCCTTCAATTGGGTTATCTTTGTGTACAAATACCGCTAGCGCATCAATTGCTACGCGGATTTCTGTTGGCTTATAACCATAACGCTTTTCAAAAGCTTCAATTTCTTTTGACTTCATCTTACGGCTCATTGGGCCGAAGTTTGCCGTTGCTTCCGTTAGTGCTGGTGGCGCAGTAGAAGAACCAGCAGCTTGGATTTGGATATTTACGTTAGGGTAAATTCTTTTATATTCTTCTGCCCAAAACGTCATCATGTTAGCAAGCGTATCAGAACCTACAGAAGAGAAGTTTCCTGAGATACCGCTGGTTTTATTATACTCTGGTAACTTTTCGTCTAAAGCAGATACTTGAGTAGAAACTAATGTAGTAATAGCCACACCCATTGCGGCAACTAAGCTTTTAAATTTCATTGGGGTCACTCCAGTTGTTGGTCCCAGTTATTTTACGCAGCTCATTGTGCAGCGATAAAATGACAATAAAATTACTCTTAAATTACACTTTTATGACTTTCATCATTTGTCATAAAAATTCGCTTTTGTTTGGGGAAAGCAAACCAAAAACGAGAGCCTTCACCCACTTTGCTTTCAATATGTAAAGCTGAGTCATGGCGAGACAACACATGTTTAGTAATTGCTAAACCAAGACCCGAGCCACCTGTTTTTCGACTTCGTGCTTTATCCACACGGTAAAAACGTTCAGTTAGTCGGTTAATGTGTTCAGGCGCGATACCATCGCCATTATCGACAACACTAAACGTCGGCAAGTCGTTTTCTAAATACCAACGTACATGAATGTGCCCACCGGGTTTGGTGTAATGAATAGCATTAAAAATTAAATTTGAGTAAGCACTACGTAACTCATCCCCAGCCCCTTTGATATCCAAAGTCGGATCAATATCAAAAATGAGCTCATGGCCCTTTTCCTGATTAAGTGACTTCGCTTCGGTATGAATGAGATCAAGCATGGCGGGGATATTCACGGCTTTGTCATTGTCTTGCTTTCTCGCCCCTTCGATTCGAGACAAGGAAAGAAGTTGATTTACCAGACTATCCATCCGTTTACACTGATCTATCATAGTGCCATGTGCTTTAGCCCACATCGCAGGGGGTGGCATATTATCGCTATCCATCATCTCTAGGTAGCCAGCCATGACGGTTAGGGGCGTCCTTAGTTCATGAGATACGTTTGCGACAAAGTCTTTGCGCATCTGCTCTAATTGCTTTAGTCGGCTAACATCACGCGCCACTAGCATAAGCTGTTCGGCATAAGGCATTACTCGTATTTCCAACACTTGCTCATGTGCAAGCCCAGTCTCAAGCTCTAATGCTTCATCAAAGCGATGTTCATGCATGTACTTTACAAATTTAGGGTCTCGGATAAGGTTATCCAATCTTTGACCATGATCTGTAGGCCATTGCAAACCTAACACTTTCAAGGCTAATTGGTTACACCACACAATACTGAGATCTTGTTGCAGTACAACGACAGCGTCAGGGATAGCTTCAGCCCCCTCACGAAAGCGTCGGATCAGTTCAGCGAGTTCATTACGCTTTTTGCGATTACGTTGCTGAAGTTGATAGATCCCTTCAAACACTTGTTCCCAAGCGCCCTTACCTTCAGGTGGATTAAAACTACGTTGGTTGAGCAGCCAGTCGCTCAAACGATAGAGTTGTTTGTAATGCCAAACTAATAAGACGAAAGCACCGATGAAAAGAAACAGAAAAGGTGCACTGACTAAATAGCCAATTAAGGCTAGTGGTAGGAAATACAAAAACAGGCGTCTTGTTAACGCCTGTTTATCAATCACTCGATACATAGACTAAATCCATTTAGGAACCAAATAATTCAGTTCCTCTTGGAATACTAATTACAGTTTACTCGAAAAGCGGTAACCTGCACCACGTACGGTTTGCACTAAGCGATCGTGACCAAGCGGTGCGATAGCTTTACGTAAGCGACGAATATGAACGTCTACAGTGCGATCTTCAACGTACACGTTAGTACCCCATACGTGATCTAACAGCTGTTCACGGCTATAAACACGTTCAGGGTGTGTCATGAAGAAATGTAATAAACGAAACTCTGTTGGCCCCATATCTAACTCAGTGCCCGCAGATGTCACTCGGTGAGAAATAGGGTCTAAACGTAATCCGTGAACTTCTATCGCTTCTTCTAGCGACGTCGGCGAAACTCGGCGCATTACCGCTTTGATACGAGCCATTAGCTCTTTGGGAGAGAAAGGCTTTGTCACATAATCATCCGCACCAACCTCTAATCCTTTAACTTTGTCTTCCTCTTCACCTCTTGCCGTTAGCATGATGATTGGGATCTGACGGGTATATTCACTTTGCTTAAACTTTTTAGCAATTTGAATACCACTGCCTCCTGGCAGCATCCAGTCTAGTAGCACCATATCTGGATAAGGCTCTACCATAGCAGCAACTGCTGAATCATAGTCTTCCGCTTCAATTGCTTGAAAACCATTTTGCTCTAGTACGAACACCAACATTTCTCTGATAGGTGCTTCATCATCAACTACAAGTACTTTACGTGACATTCCCAATGTTCTCTCGTTACCGACGTTGTTGATGTCATTATTATGACTAACTGTGACATTTTTATGAAAGTGTAACGTGTAAACGCAAAACAAGCCAAAAAAATCTCTTTTTTGGCTACAAAGGGAATACCTTATTTATTTATAATCACCTGATTTTCATGGTACTTTATACTAAAACGTTGGTTTCAAAATAGTGTTTTCGAAATATGGACTAAGACCTCCAAGCTATATTTCAAAAGCGGCGCTGCAATTCACAACCAGCACGCCTTTTGTAAGTAGCTTTACGCCTTGTAAATTAGAAGTCATATCTCAATGTGACTGCCATCGTGTTGTGATCTTCGTTGTTATCCAAAGAAAATTTAGAATACCAAAGATACATACGAGCTTGTTTACTTAAACTTTTTTCCACACCTACTGAGGCTGCATTGCCAGAGTCTTTCAGCTTACCTGCAGCCCCATCCGAATCTTGATACTGGGCAAGTAAGGTATATGACTCAATCTGGTAAGCAGCACTCACCATAAAACTGTCTATTTCCTCATCGCTATCTATCGCTTCATTCTGTTGATACATACCACCGAGTTTAAAGTCCCCCAGCTTTCCTTGTACCGTCACGCGATTAATGTCTTGTCCCGCCACTTTATTATCATGGGCAACAGCAACATATACATTGGTTTTCTTGAGTTTGCTATCACCGTAACTTGCCGACAAAGATAAGCCATCTTCACCGTTTTGTTTGCTGTTGTCGTCGGCAATATAACTCACTGTAAACTGCAAATGATTAATAGCCGGAGTTGTATATTGCACGGTGTCACCAAGGCGATTTTCACCAACAAAGAACGAATTAATATCACCCGAAAAGTCATTCATTAAGTCCACTTTGCCTTGCGACTTTTTCATCGGTGTATCATCACGGCCGATCAGGAGCTGACCATAGCTACCTTTAACCCCAAGATACTGAGAGCGTGCTGTAAGATTATCACCTGACTTACCATCTTTGTCTTGATCCGTGATCTCAACTTGGAATTCATATTTATAAAAAATCTCAAGTCCTTCTTGCAGCTTTGCAGCTCCCTTTAATCCCATACGAGAATTGTAGCTTTCAATTGAAGTATCGCTGTCACCATCCTTATCAGAATTCTGTACACCGACATGAGCTCTACCGTATAGAGATACAGCTTCGTTTGCATAACTACAAACACTCATAGAGCAAAGGCTTAGAGCAACAAATGGTAGGTATTTCATTTTCATCTTTGATCACCTTGGATAGTATTTGGGCGCAGTACAACAAGGTTTGAGATGCCGAAGCCAGACGCAGAGGAGGTAGCGAACAGATCTCGTATTTTTAAAGTTAGACACTTTTAGCTGGAGATCAAGAAACTGACTCCGGGATCAGTATTTTATTAACTGCTGGGGATCATCCACGGTCAGGATCAGATTTTTACTAACAAGATCGTCCCCAAGATCATTTTCTTACTAACCTCTTACTACTTCACGCTCGATCAAGTTGGTATAAAAATGATCTAAGCGAAGCTAACTTATTGATCTGAGGTTTTGAAATATATCCACTTAGTCAAACAATGATCTTTGTTAGTAAAGATCTGATCCCTATTTACTTCGCTAGTAAAATGGCGATCCAAGTGTATTTTCACCTTGCAAGCCCTATTGAACATTGGCTTCCAATCAAGGATCAGATACAAAAAAAGCCTCTATTTCAGAGGCTTTTTGAAGTATCAAAGTGCGATGCACAATTTTACTTAGTCAAATTTTGATCCGGTAAGTTATTTCACTTTAGGATCTAACTCACCTGTTAGATATCTCAAGTGCATATCATCAAGTGAAATTGGCTTGATCTTAGCCGCTTGACCAGCTGTACCGAACGCTTCGTAGCGCGCAACACAGATCTCAGTCATCGCCTTCGTCGCTTCCGCTAAGAATTTGCGTGGATCGAAATTACTTGGGTTTTGCGCAAGGTGGCGACGAATAGCACCTGTTGATGCTAAACGTAGATCGGTATCGATATTAACTTTACGAACACCGAATTTAATACCTTCAACAATCTGCTCAACCGGTACACCGTAAGTCTCAGGAATTTCACCACCAAACTCATTAATAATTGCTAACCAGCCCTGCGGTACCGAAGACGAACCATGCATTACTAAGTGAGTATCAGGAATACGAGCGTGGATTTCTTTGATACGGTTAATTGCTAAAATATCGCCCGTTGGTGGACGAGTAAATTTATAAGCACCGTGTGATGTTCCACATGCAATAGCAAGCGCATCTACATTGGTTTTCTTGACGAAGTCTGCAGCTTCTTCCGGATCTGTCAGTAGCTGATCTTCTGTTAATTTACCTTCAGCGCCAATACCGTCTTCTTCACCAGCTTCACCAGTTTCAAGAGAACCAAGTACACCTAGTTCACCCTCAACAGACACGCCACACGCGTGCGCCATTTCAACGGTACGGCGAGTAACGTCCACATTATACTCGTAGCTTGAAGGCGTTTTACCGTCTTCCATTAGAGAGCCGTCCATCATGACTGATGAGAAACCAAGTTGAATAGAACGCTGACATACAGCAGGTGAAGTACCATGATCTTGGTGCATTACAACTGGAATATGAGGCCATTCTTCTACAGCCGCTAAAATCATGTGGCGGATAAATGGTGCACCAGCATATTTGCGTGCACCAGCAGAACCTTGCACGATAACCGGACTATTTGTCTTGTCCGCAGCTTCCATGATCGCACGCATTTGCTCTTGGTTATTCACGTTAAATGCCGGAACGCCATAACCATGCTCAGCTGCATGATCGAGAAGTTGACGCATACTGATTAAAGCCATATTGCTTTTCTCCAATTGTTGATAGCCACCGCTATCGGTTTGAACGGATAATATGTTTACACCAGCCAACGCTGATGAAGTTAACCACTTTATTTGTTGGCTAACCAGACGCTACGCGTCGTCAAGCAAACATCAAGTATGTGAGAGAGCGATGTTTACCTGATATTAAGAGGCAGCCTAGCGCTACCTCAATCAATTTTAGTCTCTAGCTCGCTGCTCAAGCATAGCGACCGCAGGAAGCGTTTTACCTTCTAAGAATTCAAGGAAAGCACCACCACCTGTAGAAATATAAGAGATATCTTGCTCAACACCATACTTATCGATAGCAGCTAACGTATCGCCACCACCAGCAATTGAGAATGCTGACGACTTAGCGATGGCATTGGCAATCGCCTCAGTACCATTACCAAATTGATCAAATTCGAATACGCCCACAGGGCCATTCCAAACAACAGTACCAGCACTCGCAATGATCTCAGCAAGCTGAGTTGCAGTATCAGGACCGATGTCAAAGATCATGTCTTCGTCTGAAACTTCGCTTACATCTTTAATAGTAGCAACTGCAGATTCTGAAAACTCATTACCTACAACCACATCAGTCGGAACAGGAATATCGCCGTCATTCGCTCTGGCAGCAGCCACTAGCTTGTTCGCTTCAGGGATCAAATCCGCTTCGTACAGTGACTTGCCAACAGGGTTACCCGCTGCAGCTATGAAAGTATTCGCGATACCGCCACCAGTCACGAGTTGATCAACAACCTTAGACAATGAATCAAGCACGGTTAGTTTGGTTGATACTTTAGAACCGCCAACGATGGCCACCAAAGGACGAGCTGGATTATCTAGTGCTTTGCCAAGCGCGTCGAGTTCAGCTGCAAGCAATGGACCTGCACAAGCTACCTCAGCGTACAAGCCAACACCATGTGTTGAAGCCTGTGCGCGGTGCGCAGTACCAAAGGCATCCATCACGTAGACATCACAAAGCGCTGCTAGTTTTTTCGCAAGTACTTCATCATCTTTCTTCTCGCCAACGTTAAAACGCACGTTTTCGAATACGATAACTTCATTGTCTTGTACATCCACGCCGTCAAGATAGTCAGTCACTAAACGTACATCTTGAGATAACGCATCATTAAGATAATCCACAACCGGCTGCATAGAGTATTGTGCATCATACTCACCCTCGGTTGGACGACCAAGGTGAGACATCACCATCACTTTAGCGCCTTTTTCTAGTGCTAATTTGATACTAGGTAGTGCAGCACGGATCCGCGCGTCCGACGCGACTTTGCCATCTTTAATTGGCACATTTAGGTCTTCGCGGATCAACACACGCTTGCCGTTTAAATCTAAATCCGCCATCTTAATGACTGACATTGGACATCTCCTTAAAGAACGATACATTTTGTTATCTACAAGGCAGCAATCGTTTGCCACCTCGGTTTAAATTATTGTTTTAATTTTGTGCAGACAATTTGATTATAACAGCGTCTGAAACAAATGATTAGCCACGCATCATCACGCAAGCGGTATCAAGCATACGATTAGCAAAACCCCACTCGTTATCACACCAAACTAGCAGCTTAACTAAGCGCTTGTGACTCACTCGAGTTTGCGTGCCATCGATAATACAAGAATGTGGATCGTGATTAAAATCAACCGACACTAACGGCTCTTCAGTGTAGCTCAGCACCCCTTCTAAACGACCACCAGCGGCCTGTTTTAGAACCGAGTTTACCGCATCAATTGTGACATTTTCATTGAGCGTAACGCTCAGATCCATCGCCGTAACATTGATTGTTGGCACTCGTACCGCGATCGCCTCAAAACGGCCTTGGAACTTAGGTAAAATACGTTCAATACCGCGAGCAAGCTTAGTATCAACAGGAATGATGGATTGACTTGCCGCCCGTGTACGTCGTAAATCACTGTGATAAGCATCAATCACTTGTTGATCATGCATAGAGGCATGAATAGTCGTAATAGCGCCGGACTCGACACCAAACTTATCGTCTAGCACTTTAATTACCGGAACAATACAGTTTGTCGTACATGAGCCGTTAGACACAATGGTGTGCTCAGGTAACAGTATCTCTTCGTTGATACCGAAGATCACTGTCGCATCAACATCAGCATCCGCGGGATGTGAAAACAGTACTTTCTTCGCCCCTGCCTGAATATGCGCAAGTGCGTGCTGACGAGAATGATAGACGCCAGTGCAATCGAGCACCACATCAACATCCAGCGCACGCCAAGGCAGGTGACTTGGATCCGGCTCTGAAAATAGCTGGATCTTATCCTCAGCTACTTCCAAAAAAGATTCTGTTAATGAAACTGGAAAAGCAAAACGCCCATGTGAGGTATCGTATTTTAGAAGATGCGCGATCCCTTTAGGATCCGCCAACTCATTGATGGCTACAATTTGTATTTCGTGGTGACGACCTGACTCATAGAGTGCTCTTACGATATTACGCCCTATTCGACCAAAGCCATTAATTGCAAGCTTGATTGTCATTAAATTGAAAATCCATGAAGTCGCAAGTACGAAAGTTCCCCTTCGTTTTGATGGCGCTATTGTAATCGACCTGAGTGAAATGTGTAAGGGGCTAGGGCAATTTTTTAACTCAAGTTAAATCCGCAATTTTACATTTACCACCAGCACAAATGGCCTGAGATTGCGCCAACAGTAGCTCCGCTGTCGCTAAAGCATCACTAAGCGCATCATGCAATTGATGAGGAGGTAAACCATAACGCATTCTACAAGCGTTTAGTGTTAATGCATCCTGCGCCAACGGATAGCCTTGCTTTAACACGCGACGCTTATCTATCTGCATGGTATCTAACAGCAAGGCAGGTCTTACGTTTAGCTCAAAGCGCTGAAATGCCGCCTTAAGAAACGCCCAATCCATCTGTACGTTATGGCATACCAACACTTTACCATGGAGCGCGCGCTGAAGCGCCAGTAACAAAGTTTGTAAGGACTCACCTTCAGCTAATCGACTACTATCAATACCGTGAAAAACTGGACTTTGTGCAAGCGTTCGCACTTCACTGTTCAAATGATACTGCGCATCTTTCACTTGGATCCGCATATTTTTAATTGGCAACCAACCAGCCGACACAATTTCATGGCGCTTAGGGTCAAGCCCGGTGAGTTCAAGGTCTAGCACCACCAACTCGGCTTGCGCAAACGGCAAATGTTTATAGCGCCACTTAGCAACTGAGTGAGAAAACCAGTTCATTGCTTATAAACTCCCTCGAGCAAACTTAAACGCACTCGCCTGCTGTGCTTGTTTTACTAAATAAAATGCTTCTTTGAGCTGATGGCGTTCAAGAGAAGAGAGGTTTTCTGGGTTTATACAGTTTCCTGGTAATCCTTCACGGTTGATTTGGGTCTTTAACCGCAACTGTGTTAAGAATCGCCAACAGTCTTTTAGATTGTCGATATCCGACTTAGCAAGCAATGGGCTTTTAGTCAGTGCCTCTAGGCGCTCTAAAGTGTTAGCTCTTGCAACTCCAACCTTTAGCGCATACAACCTAACCACATCATTGATAATGGCAACCCCACGCTTTTTCAGATCTAAATACTTATGTTTGCTCTTGTCTTTTTCCAGCTTAAATTGTTGAAAGATCCCGATCGGTACCGAATTTGCGTTGATGTCTGTCGCCATTGCCGCATAAAACAGCTCGTTTCGACTGATCTGATCCAAAGATTGGCGAAGAGTTGCATAGAGATCGCTGGCGCCATCAATAAAACGCATATCAAAGTAGATCTTGCAATTAAGCATCGCTTTTGGTGTAGGAGACAAGATCCACTTGCTAAATTTGGCGGTCCACTGGGCAACTGTGCCACGGCAATCGGCATTACTGGCCATGATATTTCCTGGGCAAGATTGAATGCCGCACTCGTTGAGTTGCTCACAGACAAACGCGCCTAAAGCAGCAAAGTAACGACGATCGTTTTCGCTGATATTGTCTGGTAGCAACAAACCATTGTCTTGATCTGAATGTAAGGTCTGCTCTTCTCGTGCCTGAGAGCCAAAACAGATCCACGCAAAGCGACATGGCGCGGCACCGTGCTGCTGTTGATATAAATAGATTAATCTTGATGTTAGCGCATCAGTGAGGCCACTTAGTAGCTTGCCAATCAGTGAAATATCTTCAATATGATAGGAAAATTGACGCAATAGATCCGGGATCTCCTGAGCGCAGTTTTTGATAGCCAGAAGATTTTGTGCTTTATAGATCCTGCCAATAAGTTGTACCGGATCACTTTTTTGCTGTCTCAGCAGATCGGTGCTGGTCAGCATGCCCAGTGGTTTATATGCTTCATTTAACACTGGCAAATGATGAATATTGTGCTTAAGCATTAAATGCAGGGCCGAAAACACACGATTGTTTTCAAAGATATGCTTTGGCTTTTCCGTCATGATCTCAGCAAGTGGAGCGCTAGGATCTTTGTCTTGCGCTAGAACTCGATTACGCAGATCTCTATCCGTCACAACGCCAACCAAGCGCGCTTGCTCCGTGACCATAATTGATGAAACACGATGCTGGCTCATCAATTTGGCAGCTTCACGAATACTTGCTGTCGGCGCGATAGTAACCGCGTCTTTAGTCATTAGCTCAGATATTTTCCGTTCTGACCAAGTTTCGCTTTGCTGTTTATAACGAGAAGAAAGTAGTCGGTTAGCGTGTGCTCTAACAAAGTATTGCTCAAAAGGTTTGTATTCTCGGCGCAAAAAATCAAAGTTCTGCTCATTGAGAATGTAAACCAAGCCATCTTTTTGAACTTCGATGCGATTTTGAATGGCATCACCGGTTAATAAAGAAGGATAACCAAAGTAGTCTCCCTCACTCATACGACCAATGACTTCGTCTTTAGCAGAGATCAGATCAACCACACCAGAGCGCAGCAGATATAGATTTGGCTTGCCATCTTGAAGCCAATCTTGTTGATTCGCCTGGCTAAGGTAAACAATTTCGATGTGCTTTGAAAAGTAGCTGGCAGCCGCTTCGGGTAATTCAGAAAACGGGGCTTGTTTATAAACAAACTGAAAGACATCTTGAATTTCTGGCGTCATACCTAACTGTCCTTTTAATCGTCTACAATTTTGCACTATCAAAAACAAATTTGCCCAGCACGCTGGCTGGGCAAATTCGATTAGTATTGCTTAGTGTGCGTGAGCAGCGCTAGATCCTTTAGGGTTACGGATCCCATCAACCATCACTTTAACTTCTTCAGGTGTATCCGCGGTTACCTTCATAACCAGTGCAGCTACAACGAAGTTCACTAGCATACCTACAATACCGATCCCTTCAGGAGAAATCCCAAACAACCAGTTTGCAGGAGCATTTAGCTCAGGGCTGACAAACTTAAAGTAAATAATATAAGCCGCAGTGAAACCAATACCCGTTACCATGCCGGCAATCGCACCTTCTTTATTCATTCGCTTAGAGAATATCCCCATGATAATTGCAGGGAAGAAACTCGCCGCAGCCAACCCGAAGGCAAATGCAACCACCGAGGCGACAAACCCAGGTGGGTTTATACCAAAGTACGCCGAGATTGCGATAGCGACCATCGCTGCTAAGCGTGCCGCCAGCAATTCTTGTTTATCGTTGATATCCGGCTTAATGGTACGCTTCAACAAATCATGTGATACCGATGTTGAAATAACCAGTAGCAAACCTGCGGTTGTCGATAGCGCCGCAGCAATACCACCTGCAGCGACCAATGCAATCACCCACGCAGGCAGATTCGCAATTTCTGGATTCGCCAATACCATAATATCGCGGTCAATCTTCACTTCGTTTGCACTTGCAGGATCATCAATCTTGCCCGCAGAGTACTGCATTTTGCCGTCACCATTCTTATCATTGAATACGATAAGGCCCGTTCTTTCCCAGTTTTTCACCCACTGTGGTGCTTCTTCATATACCGTGCCACTACCATCTTTACCGTTGATAGTATCGATCATGTTTACGCGAGCGAATGACGCAACAGCAGGTGCCGTTGTATATACGATAGCGATAAACACTAAGGTCCAAGCGGCTGAAATACGAGTGTCTTTTACTCTAGGAACGGTGAAGAAGCGAACGATTACATGAGGCAGACCAGCAGTACCAACCATAAGTGCAGCGGTAATAGCGAACACATCAACCATACTCTTAGAGCCTTCAGTGTACTGCGCAAAGCCGAGTTCGGTACTGAGTCCATCTAGCTTGTCGAGTAGATAGGTGCCCGAGCCATCAGCCAACGTTGCACCAAAACCGGTTTGTGGTAGTAAATGGCCCGTCATCATCAGTGAGATGAAAATAGCAGGAACTAAGTAAGCAAAGACAAGTACACAATATTGAGCGACCTGTGTATAAGTGATCCCCTTCATACCACCAAGTACCGCGTAGAAGAATACAATCACCATTCCGATGTAAACGCCCGTTTCGATATCCACTTCGAGGAAACGAGAAAACACCACACCAACACCACGCATTTGGCCAGCAATATAGGTAAAACAGATGAAGATAGCACACAGGATCGCAACCACACGTGCAACCTGAGAATAGTAACGATCACCGATAAAATCTGGTACCGTGAACTTACCAAATTTACGCAAATAAGGTGCTAAACACAGGGCAAGTAATACATAACCGCCGGTCCACCCCATAAGGTAAACACCGCCGTCGTAACCAGCGAAGGAAATAATCCCCGCCATTGAAATAAAGGACGCTGCACTCATCCAATCTGCAGCAGTTGCCATACCGTTTGCAACAGGAGGCACACCGCCGCCAGCAACATAGAATTCATTCGTGGACCCAGCTCTCGCCCAGATAGCGATACCGATATAAAGCGCAAAACTAAGGCCGACGATAATAAAAGTTAAAATTTGAACATCCATCGATTAGCTCCTCACTCATCCACGCCGTATTTTTTATCTAACGCATTCATTTTTGAAACGTAGACAAAAATTAACGCAACAAAGGTATAAATTGCGCCTTGCTGAGAAAACCAAAATCCGAGTTTAAATCCAAAAAAACGAACTTCGTTGAGCACATCAACTAACAGGATGCCAAATCCAAATGAAACGACAAACCAAATAGCGAGTAGCTTAAACATCAAGGCGAGATTTTCTGACCAATATGCTTTCGCTTGTTCTTCACTTTTAAAAGCCATTTTAAATCTCCTATCACCCGCTCCAACATGGAGCAAGTTGTGTTAATAGACCTTAATGAGAGTAGCAACGGCTTGGTAAGTTGAAATTGAGACCTTAGTCGTAACGGCAAATTAACGTTTACGTAAACTGTAGATGCGTGGTATTCATTAGAATTAAAAAGTCTTTATAAACAAATAGATAAGTAAAAACAGGTTGGATGAAGATGTATTTTCAATGAGTGGATACGACAGTAAGACATTAGTCTAACTTGAATGGTGAATGAACCTCTTTACTTACCGAAGAAAACTCTAACACTTTGATTTTAAGACATATGTAATACTCAAATAAAATTATAGAGTAAACTAGACTATGGGTGCCATTTGTTTGCTAAAGTATGACGATATAAATAATAAAACCTATAACAAACACTATGACTGCCATTTTACTCCTCGTTGCCGCTGCTTATATTGGTGTACTTTTTTGGCTCGCCAACTGGGGAGATAAAACCACCCCTCGCGCACTCAAAATTAGTCATCATCCGTTTGTTTATGCCTTTTCCTTAGGAATTTATTGTACCTCGTGGACTTACTACGGCTCGGTAGGTACTGCGGCCACCAGTAGCTGGCATTACTTCCCTATTCTCTTGGGGCCCATTTTACTGTTTTTGTTCGGTCAGGGTTTTTTACGCAAACTCATATTGGTTAGTAAAAAACAGAATATCACCACCATTGCCGACTTCATTTCAGCACGATACGGTAAACGCCAAACTACGGCCGTCATGGTAACGATGATAGCCCTATTGGCAACCATTCCATATATTGCGCTCCAGCTCAAAGCCTT
Organism: Pseudoalteromonas sp. DY56-GL79; assembly: GCF_041414765.1. Lineage (NCBI taxonomy): Bacteria > Pseudomonadati > Pseudomonadota > Gammaproteobacteria > Alteromonadales > Pseudoalteromonadaceae > Pseudoalteromonas > Pseudoalteromonas sp. DY56-GL79. Next base: position 27,071 of record NZ_JANHZS010000040.1, read on the forward strand.
GAGTAGTAGCTTTTTGTTATTACAGCAGGATGAGCAAGTGTCTGGCACTGCGCTCGCATTAGCTGGTACCTTGATCATGGCATTATTTGCGATTTTCTTTGGCACTAGAAAGGTAGATGTGACTGAGTATCGCTCAGGGTTGATGTTAGCTGTTGCTTTTGAATCTATCGTTAAGCTACTCGCACTCGGTATTGTTGCCGTGCTTGCATGGCAATCTTTAGCTCAAGTTCCAGACTCATTTGAAGCATTGAGCGAACATTGGCAATCTTTTGACTTCTTTAACTTCAACTTCGTTGGACAAACGCTTATGGCAGCGGCTGCCATCGTCTGTTTGCCCCGACAATTTCATGTTGTGGTGGTAGATAACCACAACACTTCACACTTAAAAACCGCACGCTGGGCATTTACGCTTTACCTGTTATTGATAGCTGCCATGATCATCCCAATCGCTACCGCCGCTATCCACCCCGATATTGGCTATGGTGCGGCACCGGATAGTTTCGTACTCGCTTTACCTATCATGATGGAGCATCCGATCCTCGCTACATTTGTATTTATCGGCGGTTTATCAGCGGCAACGGCCATGATAGTCGTTGCGACTCTCACACTTAGCACCATGTTATCAAACGATGTGGTATTGCCCTTGTTGTTCAAGCGTAAATTTAAGAAGAACATTCTAAACAGCAGTTTTAAGAGCCAAATACTCTTAGTTCGACGCTTTGTTATCGCCGCAATCTTATTACTTTCATATATGTACCAGCAATGGTTTGGTCATGGTGAAGCACTCGCGAATATGGGCTTAGTCGCCTTCTCATTGGTGACTCAGCTATTACCTGCGATTGTCGGTGGACTTTACTGGCGTAAAGGCCATGCGTATGGCGTATATGCGGGGCTCATCGCGGGTTTTATCTGCTGGATGCTATTTCTTATGTTTCCAATCCTGGAAGCTGGTGGATTACTTGATTATGAAATGCGCCAGACCCTTATCACCCGAGGAACTTTACTGGCACTGCTCGCCAACATTAGTTGCTATATTAGCTTTTCTATCGGTGCACAGGAGCGCCTAATCGACCGTATTCAGGCCGCGGCATTCGTAAATCCTAAAGATCAGGCTGCTCTCTCTAAACGCTTGAATAAACAAGTTCGCGCTACCGTGTATGACTTTAAAGTGCTGCTACAAACCTTCTTGGGGGTTCAGCGCAGTCAGCAACTGCTTGGGCATTATGCTCAAAATAATATTTTAGAAGATAATGACGCATACCCAGCCCCTGAATTTATCTCATTCTGCGAGCGCGCACTCACGGGGGTGCTCGGTGCTTCATCTGCCCAAGCTCTGATCCGTACCGTGTCATCGGGTCGCCAAATGGCATTTGAAGAGGTGGTTAACTTTTTTGATGAAACCACACAAGCACTACAGTTCAACCAAAACCTACTTTATACCTCATTAGAAAATCTAAGCCATGGGATTTCGGTTGTTGATAAAGATCTAAAACTGGTTGCATGGAACAGGCGTTATCACGAGATGTTCGCCTACCCAGACGGTTTCTTAGAAGTAGGACAACCGATAGAGGAAGTGATCCGCTTTAACGCCGAGCGCGGTGAGTGCGGTCCTGGAGAAATTGATAAACACGTCGATAAACGAGTTCAACATCTAAAAAATGGCACCCCTCACCACTTTATTCGCCACCGTCGTAATGGCCAAGTATTTGAGATGACGGGAAACCCGCTGCCTGAAGGCGGGTTTGTGACGAGTTTTTCAGATATCACCACGCATATTGCGACGCAAAACGCACTGGAAGAAATCAATATGGATCTAGAGAACCGTATTGAAGCCAGAACCCAAGAGATCCGCACCATTAATATGGATCTTAAAGCGGAAATAGCCAATCGTCACGAAACAGAGCAGGCACTAATGGCCGCTAAAAAAGAAGCAGAACAAGCAAATGAGAGTAAAACTCGCTTCTTAGCACTTGCCAGTCATGATATTTTGCAGCCACTCAATGCCGCACGCCTATACTTAGCAGCGATTGATACCCACAATTTAATAAGTAAAGATCAGGGTAACTTTGAAAAACTCACCGATAGCCTAGACTCTACCGTACATCTGATGAGTGCACTTTTAGATATTGCAAAACTAGAGCAAGGTGCAATGAAGCCCACCCCTAGGCATTTCAACATTGACGATATCTTACTACCACTGGCAAATGAGTATGCCATCATTTCAAAAGAGAAAGGTCTCGAACTTAAGGTGAGAAGCTCCCACAGTATTGTGCACAGCGACACCACTTACCTACGCCGGATCATTCAAAATCTGGTTTCCAATGCCGTTAAATATACCGACAGTGGCAAAGTGCTCATCGCCTGTCGACGCCGTAAACATAGTTTGAGGCTTGAAGTATGGGATACCGGTCCTGGTATTTCAAACCATGAGCAAAATAAGATATTTAACGATTTTTATCGTATTCAAGCGGGTGATAATAAAGGTATTGGGCTTGGGCTTGGTGTTGTAAAACGTCTATGCGATCTTTTATCCATCACAATTTCAGTGAATTCAGTTGTCAATCAAGGTAGCCGCTTTGCCATAGACATACCCTATGGCAATGTGGATTTACTCCAGGTAAAAGAAGATATTAGCCAGAAACCGCAAAGTAAAACTCAACTTAATGTCATCGCGGTTGATGATGACCCGAAAAATCTAGAAGCCATGGCGAGCCTGCTAGATAAATGGCATTGCTACTATCAGCTGTTTTACAAAGTAGAAGACGCGCTTGCTTACGCAAAACATAATCCCGCACCAGATGTTATTTTAATGGATTACCAACTTAACGATAACTGTGATGGGATATCTTTGATCAAATCGCTGCGCAGCGTGTGGCAAGATACGGTTCCAGCTATTTTAATCACCGCCGTGAGGGATGAAGAAGTAAAAGTCGCCGCTAAAAGTGAGCAGATCCATTACCTGTCTAAGCCAGTAAAACCGGCAAAACTCAAAGCTCTGCTCAACCATGGGCGATGAGCACACAAACAGTTGCTGAATACGATAGCAATCGCAAAGTTTTTTGTCGGTAAGCATTTATCTCACTGCCAATTCGCAGTATTCTGAAAGTTCGCTTAGACGAATTGGAATGAGGAAATGAGTTACATACTAACAACTGAGTGTAAAGATGACATAGGACTGATCGCGAAGATCACTAGCCTTTGTCATGAGCACGACCTAAACATCACGCGCAATAATGAGTTTGTAGATAAAGAAGGACAGCGCTTCTTTATGCGTACAGAGCTCACAGGCACACCCAGTGATAACTTTCTGGCACAACTTCGTCAGTCATTACCAACTGGCGCCAAGTTAAACCTATACGGGCAAGAACGAACAAAAGTAGTGCTACTTGCGACGAAAGAAGCGCACTGCTTAGGCGGTGTGTTGCTTAAACAATACGAACAAGCATTCAATATTGAAGTACAAGCAGTTATCGCAAACTATGATACGTTGGAGCCCCTTGTTAAAGGCTTTGGTATTCCTTTTCATCTAGTATCACATGAAGGGCTGAGTAGAGCTGAACACGACATTGCAATGGCCGATTTAATCGAACAATATGATCCTGATATTGTTGGCTTGGCAAAGTATATGCGGATCTTAACACCGGAATTTGTCTCACGCTTTGACGGAAAAATTATCAATATTCACCACTCATTCTTACCTGCCTTTATCGGTGCAAAACCTTACCATCAGGCATTTGAGCGTGGTGTAAAAATTATCGGAGCAACAGCTCACTTTGTTAATGATGAATTAGATGAAGGGCCTATCATTGCCCAAAATGTCACGCAAGTTAGCCATGCTCAAAATGCTGAAGAAATGGCAAAAATCGGTAGAGACATTGAAAAAACAGTATTTTGTAACGCGTTACAATTAGCCTGCGAGCATAAGCTTTTCATTAACGGCAATAAAACCGTCGTCTTTTCATAATCAAGTTCAGAATCGCAGTTTAGCAACTTAGGAAATGAACGCATGGATGCGTGAAGAAGAGAGACTCCCACAGTGCGGTGTACCTGATGATGGGAGCGATTTCACCTCGTGAGGTTTCTATATCCCAAACAACATAAAACCCGTCGCATTGCTGCAACGGGTTTTATTATACATGGGTGTTCCATACTATTTTTGGGTCGAAATTTTCATTGCAAACCATCGGCGGGTGAACCACCCCCTACCATATTGCGCTGTGCTGATACTGTGGTGGGAGCGAGTTTACCTCGCGAGGTTTTCTATACCCCAAACAGCAAAAAACCCGTCGCATTACTGCAACGGGTTTCTCTTATTTGGCCCTGGCTCGCTACGAAGTAGGATGTTCTACTTTCACATGGGTAATCCACACTATCATTGACCGGGGCTGACCCTTCGGCTGTTTTGTTTCACTTCTGAGTTTGGGTGACGAGAAACTGAAGCACCGCTTCGCAGTTCGAGGAAGTGAGCGCAAGGACACGCGAAGGGGAGATACTACATGGAAGTACTTTACCCCAAACAGAAAAAAACCCGTCGCATTGCTGCAACGGGTTTCTCTTATTTGGCCCTGGCGATGTTCTACTTTCACATGGGTAATCCA
>NZ_JANHZS010000041.1:0-30889 GCF_041414765.1 Pseudoalteromonas sp. DY56-GL79
ATGACTATGCTACGCTGGCTCTGCCTTGTATAAATACCAATCAAACTGCTGCAAAAACAAACTTGAAAGATCAACAGACCCTAGATTTTGCTGATCTTTAGCTCACCACTTTCATCAACTCCGCTTTAGTCTTGCCGATATCAAACTGCTCAACCATCTCTCGCAATTCATTGGCTTTACTCAACAATGACAGCCCCGATGCATTCGTCATCTCTACCAAAGTATTGTTTTGCTGCGTGATACCATCAATTTGCTTAATCGCTAGATTAATTTGCTCAATACCACTTGATTGTGTGTTGCAGGCCTCTGCGATAGTTTGCACTTGCGATGCAAGTCCATACACACTTTCCACGATGGTTTTTAGCGTCTCGCCGGATTCTGAGGCCAGCTTAGACCCTTGCTTCACTTTAATGTTACTGCTCCCCAGCAGCTCAGAAATGTCTTTTGAGGCGCTTGCACTGCGCAGCGCTAAATTTCTCACTTCTGAGGCAACGACCGCAAAACCTTTTCCTTTTTCTCCGGCTCTTGCAGCTTCAACAGAGGCGTTCAGCGCTAATAAGTTAGTTTGAAACGCAATAGAATCAATAACCTCAATGACGGTAAGTATTTCTTTAGCACTCTTACTAATTTCGGTCATTGCCTCAATCGTTGACTCAACTACCTTTCCACCTTGCTGTGCTTGCTGGTTCACTTCAATTGCCAATTGATTAGCCGATTGCGCATTACTGGCGTTTGAGTGCACGGTTTCGGTGATTTCACCAACTGATACCCGCGTTTCTTCAATAGATGCGGCTTGAGAAGAGGAGCGTTCACTTAACTCTTCGATGCCTGTGGTGATCTGCTGTACCGAAACTGTGATAGATTCAGCCATGGCTAATAGCTTTTGCATCATATTAGCTAAGTTGCCAACACTGGTATTCACCGATTGTTTCAACAGCGCAAAATCGCCCGCATAACTTTTTTCAACTTGGCGCGTTAAATTCCCCTGAGACAGCCCATCCATCACATTCATGCACTCCTTAAGAGGAGCTTCAATTGAGTCCAGCGTTTCATTCATGGCTGTGATTATGCTGGCGTATGCGCCATGATGTTTGCTAGCGTCAGCTCTATGATGCAAGTCTCCTTCGCTGGCCGCTTCAGCAAGCTTTTCGGCATCGGTTAGCATCAATTTAATCGCACCGACACAAGCAAAGAGGCTTCGATAGATGCTATCAAACTCTCCTTTATAACCATCATTCGTTAAGGCGGGTAATTCTCCTTTTGCGATACTTTCTAGATATCCACTAGTAAGGGCTACGGGTTTAGAGACCGCATCAAGCGTTTCATTAACACCACGAATGATTTTCCGAAATTCCCCCTGATGCTTGGCTTCATCTGCGCGAGTAGAGAGCTCCCCTTCTCCTGCGGCGGCAACTAAGCTGTAAGTATCTTCAATAAGTAACGATAGTGATGAGGTGGCGCGCTTTAAGGCCATATGAATTTGCGCAAATTCGCCCTTAAACTCACCGTTAATCTGCTCGGGAATTTCTCCTTTTGAAAGCGAAGTAAGATATTGTTTTGTTTGGCTAATAGGTTGCTCAACAGCATCAAGTAGTTTGTTAAGTCCGCTGGCTATTAATTTCATAGAGCCAACGTATCCCTCAAGGTTTATACGTTCACTTAGTTTGCCATCGGAAGCTGACTTAATGAGCTGTTCAACCTGTCGCTCTGCACGTCTTGTCTGGCTTAAATCCTTAAATTCAAATACCGTACCTAACACCCTATCATTTTGATCGGAAACTGGGTTGGCGGTTATTGCAATGATTATGTCACCTACGCACCACTCCCACTCTAACTGACGTACTAATTGACCCGCAGCCTGATTCAGTGCTTTAGAGCTGTGAAGTAAAGCTTCGGGAATTGGATGATTAATGACTTCAGTCGGCACACTTAACGCAGTGCGGTAACGATCAAATAAAGAATCACATTGTGCATTTACGTAGATCACTTGATTACTGTCATCACATAACAGCACGGGCGCGGCCACGTTATTTAGCGCATAACGGATCCGTAAGTTTTCTTTTGCTTGTAGCTCTAACTTTTGAGTCGCATCAAGTAAGCTAGTTTGCATTTGTCGTAAATTTGTCAGTAAGTTACCTATTTCATCGTCACTGTGTACAACGACTTTGTTGTCTAATCGACCACTCGCAATTGCCTTTGCCACATCAGATGCACGGCGGATTGGACGAGTGATTAAATGCTGCATATACCAAGTCAGTAATCCTAAAGTCACAAGCGCAACAATAAAGAGTCCTAGGGTACTGAAAAAGATAAGTTGGTTTTTTGTCGCGACAATTTCACTCGTTCTCGTGTCTACTAACGCGTTAATTTGCTCATTAATTTCAAGTAGATATACACTTGCTTGGCGGTCTATTCCACTCACTGAAGCATCAGCAAGGTCAATATCAAAGCCTGAGCTTTTGAATAGCTCCACCGCTTCACGATATTTTTGTCCTAAGATGAGGTGTTCCTTTTGATATTCACGTAACTTATTTTCTAGGGTAGTTGGTAACGCATAGGCTGAAACAATTGAACTGAGTTGCTTTTGTACCTCAGCTTCTTTGGTTTCAAATCTCGACCAATATTTATTTAGCTGAGCAGGCTCTCTTCCTCTAATGAGTACATTTTTCCACTCTTGTACTTGGGTTTTGAAATCATCGAGCACTATGTTTATTTGCTCGCGAGCAGCCAATTCATTGTCTATCATGCTGTCATACTGTTCCGCGACGCGTTTCATCACCAAAACAGTAATCATCGCACCGATGAGCATTACCACTAAACCCGCTGTTACCGCAGAAATAAGTTTTGCTTTAACACTTTTCATTCTGAGTATCCCTAATTATGAAAAGATTGTTACATAAAGATAGAACAGGAATAGTGGTGCCACAAATCAATGCACTATCATGGGTGAAAAGCCGTTATTGCACTTTGATTTACAATGTAAAACTTATGACATTCGTCATCATCACAGAGTCACAAATATCTGCTAGGATAGGTTCGCAAGAGAATAAAGGAATAATACCTGCGGAGCAGGTTTTTAGCGGAGTAAGTAGATGTCGGCGTTTTTTCGCTATCCGACGGCTTGGTTGGTAACAACTATTTTCACTTGGTTAGCCGTTGCAATACCAAGTTTAATTTATGCTCAGCAAAAAGCACAATGGCTGCCTTGGGTACAGCATATTGGTGTTTTGATCCTCGTACTTTTATGTATCAATGAATCCGAAAAATACTATGGCTACAAGGTTAGGTATTCAATGCTGTTTGTATTGGCGCTTTTGATCCAGTCAATTAACCTTACCTCCCCCGCTGCAATTCATCTCATTTACAACGTAAAACTCGTTGGGATCCTTGCTTTTTATGTTCCTTTAAGCTTTGCGCTTGGGTACATCCTAGTTACCTCTTGCTTGTATGTTGCGTCGCAATACTTTTTTTGGGGACATGGTTTTGAATATCTCAACGCGGTGTTATTTGCTTGTTTTCAGTTATTTGCGTACGTGGTCTGTAAAAGAATGCAAAAAGAACAAGAAGCCAAAGAAGCGCTACAACTCGCCCACAGTGAGCTATCTGCAACGCAGTCTCTGCTAAGCCAAAGTATTGCTAAACAAGAGCGACTTCAGTTAGCACGAGAATTACATGACGATGTTGGACATCAAATAACCAGCCTGATTGTAAATTTAGATGTCGCAAGACGAACTGCGGCTGCACCATTAGCCGAACTATTAGATAGCTGTTATTTGCAAGCTAAAGACACCCTAAAATGTATTCGCGATTTAGTCAGCGACAAGCGTAGCAACGAGCATATCGATCTCCATGATGCATTGCTGAGGCTCACTGAATCTATCCCTCGTCTTAACATTGAACTCGACTATGAACATCATCCGTTACTTGAGAAACTAAGTTATGCCAATTGCATCCTAAAATGCTGCCAAGAAGCCATCACCAATACCTTGAAGCACGCCAAGGCGGATAAAATGCAAGTACGAGTGTATTGTCAACAAGGACTAAAAGTACAAATAAGCGACAACGGCATTACCTTAAATAGTATTCGATTTGGAAATGGTCTGGCTGGTATGCAGGAACGGATCCAAGAACTCGGCGGCAGTCTTGATGTGTCAACTCATCAAGGCGTAACATTAACTATCCATTTTGGGACGACAAATGGCTAAAATATCAGTTTACCTAGTCGATGATCAGGCGCTTGTGCGCCAAGGTATGCAAGCACTGCTTTCGCTAAGTGGTGACATTATTTGTTCTGGAAGTTGTGGCAGCGGCAGTGAGTTCATCCAACAGGTTCAATTAAACCAAATTACAGCTGACATTGTACTTTTAGATATGCGAATGCCTGAGCTAGATGGTGTCGATGTGCTCACCGAGCTTTTGCCTTTGGCAATCAAGTTTAAAGTCATTATCCTCACTACCTTCAATGATACTGCAAAGCTAAAGTTAGCCCTAGAGCTTGGTGCTAAAGGCTGTCTTCTTAAGGACGTGGACTTAGAAGAGCTAATTGATGCCGTTCGACAAGTCCATCAAGGTGAGCTCATCATCCAAGACGAGCTTGCTGAGACCTTACTAAAACCTGACCCCACTTTAGATAAGCTCACCACACGAGAAAAGGATATTTTAAAACTAATCGCGAAAGGATATTCCAATAAGGAAATCGCCAATACTTTATATAAAGCGGAAGGTACCATCCGTAACTCGGTTTCTTGTTTGCTCGCAAAACTACAAGTACGAGACAGAACACAAGCAACACTAAAAGCTAAAGCGCTCGGCTTCGGGGATTGATATTGCTACACTGCCATATCGCCATTTGCGGAGCCGTTTTTGAACAACCCAAATTTACCACTAGTTTATCACGCTAATTACTCATTCAATTTTGATCCAAAGCACCGCTTCGTGATGAGTAAATTTGCGCGTCTTTACCATGAAGTAGACGCATTAGGGCTCATTCACAACAATGTTTATAGCCCTGAAGCCGGCGACCCATCGCCACTTGAAAGCGTGCACTGCGAGCAATATATTTGGGACTTATGGCGTGATCAACTCAACGCTAAAATGATGCGCCGTATCGGTCTGCCTTGGTCGGAGCAGCTTATGGCACGTACTTTTACTGCACCTCTTGGAACGCTAAAAACTGCAGAGCTTGCGCTTAAACATGGTATTGCATGCCATTTAGCCGGAGGCACGCACCACGCACACTATGATTTTGGCTCTGGTTTTTGCATGGTAAACGATCTCGCCTTTACGGCCACACATCTGCTCGAAAATAATCAAATCACCAATGCCCTCATTTTTGACTTGGATGTTCATCAAGGCGACGGCACTGCCGCTATGCTAAAGCACAACCCGTATGTTTATACCTGCTCGATCCACTGCGAGAAAAACTTTCCGTTTCGTAAACATGCTAGCGATTTAGATATTGGCTTAGAAGTAGGGATCAGTGACACACACTACCTAGAAATTGTCGCACATACGCTTGAGTCATTATTGGTTGATCTAAATCCAGATATTGTGCTGTACGACGCTGGTGTCGATGTTTGGCAAGGTGATAACTTAGGTAAATTGGATATCTCATGGCTTGGCATTGCGAAACGAGATGCACTGGTGCTGACCTTATGCCAAAAGCATGGTGTCCCTGTCGCGACCGTAATTGGTGGCGGATACGATAAAGATCACCAAAGATTAGCAAAGCGCCACGCGATTGTAGTGCAACAAGCTGCAAAACTTTAAAAAAATGATGATCTTTTTATTTTGCTCATTCGTTTATCATTATGAAGGGTTTGATTGGTGTAACACCTTTAGTTAATTTCCCCTTCACCATGGCACTGATTAGGCGCACCGTGTGGTGCGCTTTTCTTCTTACTTTCCTAAAAAAACACATTCATCAATATTTAAAGAACATTTAATTTACACGAATAGCTCACCCTGCTAATGTACCCACTTCGCTAACTAAAACAAGGAATTAGTATGAAAACCAAACTTGCGATTATCGCTTCATTATTCGCTGCGAACTCAGCTTACGCTACTGTGGAGTTGTACTCAGGTGCAAATAACTGTGCTTTAGACAGTAAACTGGAAGCTGCTGCTTTCACTAAACATGCGAATGCGGTTGGTAACTTAGAGGCGTTAACACAAAAACACAGCGAACAAGCGGGCGCCACGGAAAATGGCTACTTTATTTTCAATCCTGCCTACTTAAGAACAGAGCGTTACTTCAACTGTAGCGTGCCGCTAAATGCCAATATTGGCCAATTTACGCTAACCGTTCATGGAACAACTAAAGGACTAACTGGTACTAATGCCTTTTGTTTGGTTTCAAAGATTCGTAAAGTGAGCGACGGCGGTATAGATAAATGGTTCAAGTTTAGAGAGACAGGTAAAGGTTTCTATTGGACTGATATATCTGATCCAAACGTAGCAGAAGAGCAATTTGTTAGCCATACCACCACTTTAGATAATAACTACGAAAGTGGCGCTGTTTTGGACCTCAAGTGCAGAACAACGTGGGATAAAGGCAGCGTGGCAGTTGGTCAAATTGAGCTTAGCTACTAATATTGATTAGTGCCCTGACACTCTGGGCAATCTTTCCCTAAGGATTGCCTATTATGGTCCAACAAATTCTTGATTGTGCTTCGCCAGCGCACGCCTAATTCTCTCTATTAACATAGGTTGTGTATCCTTGCTAAATGCCATACATCCACGCTGCTGACTTGCCTTAGTGACTTCTAAAAGCGGTGTAACTTCTTCATCGTTAAGTCCAGCAGCTTTAAGCTCCTCACTCATGATGTATTCCGTTGACATTACAAGGTCTATCCGCCCTTTGAAAAAGAGTTTGTAAAAGCTTTTGGAATCGGCGGCAACAACCAAATGATCTCCTTGAGTAAACCCGTGTTGAATCAAAAAATCATAATAAATATTGCCTTTTACTACTGCAGAAGTGTATTGCTTGGCATCTTCCAATGAAGCAACTTGAATATCTTTGCGCGTTTTAAGTTTGAAGAAATACACGCCCACAGGGCGGATCAAAGGACATGCCCATTCGTAGTCAGCTTCACGCTCTGCGGTACGATAAATAGAGTAAATCATTGTATTTGGGCGCTCTTTGGCAATTTTCATTGCCCGTACCCAAGGGTAAACTTTTATCTCGTAGTCAATCTCAGCAGCAGCAAGCACTTCCCTTACCTTTTTTGTTGCTCTCCCAACAACCTCACCTTTGTCATTGGTGAAGTTGTACGGCTTCCATTCTTCAGTTACCACCAGTAGCTCTTTTGCAGAGGCACTCAAACTCGTTAAAGAGAGTATAATCAGGCTATAAATCGCTAATTTCATTACATAAGCCAATATTTCTTCCCCGCTTTTTGCAATTCCACCTTAACTCATGCACCATATTAAAAATATAAAGTTTCAAGAACATCAATATGAAAAGCATAGTACTATTTATCCTTCTCGTCGCTTGTAGTTTTACTAGCATGGCGAATGAACAAGCAACGTCAAAAAAGCCGACAGAAAACCAACAACAACAGGCCTTGTCGCAATTACAAGAGCCCATGTATAGGCCCTTAATTGAACGTTATATTCTTGATGAATTAAGAGCTGTCAGAGAAGACCAAATGCGCTTAAGAGCTGATATAGAGAAGAAAATCAGCCACTCTCAGCTAGATACAGCAGATCGCGCAATTACCTACACCACAGATACCATCAATAATGTGCTCTTTTTGATCACAGCAGCTGCGTCTATCTTAGTTGTCGTTGGTTGGACTTCTTTTAGAGATATTAAGAGTAAAGTTGAAGATATCGTTAGTCTGCGCGTTGGCACGATCACCGACGAATATGAAAAGCGCCTTCAGGTTATTGAAGAGAAATTACGCGAACGTTCTGAAGAAATCCTCAATAACCAGAAGAAAATCTCTATAACGAATGAAGTACACTCTCTGTGGATGCGGGCAAATCTTGAGAGTGACATGAATTCTAAAATTGAAATTTACGATGAGATCCTAAATCGCAAACCGGAAGATGTCGAGGCGATTGCCTACAAAGCCGATGCGTTATTAGAGCTTGGTCAAACCAACACTGCAATTGCTTTGTGTAATCAAGCATTAGAAATCGACAGTGACTATGGCTATGCCTATTGGCAGCGCGCGTGTGCTTACTCCATGCTATATAAGCATGCAGATGCGATGGCCGACATCCGTATGGCTTTGGAATATGCGCCTAACTTAAAGAACGAGTTACAACACGAGCCAGCGTTTGCAAGCCTTGCAGATAACCAGAGCTTTAACGAGCTGGTGAATAGTTAAGTTGTTTTAGCAGCTCGATTTGTAATTGCGTAATCACATCGAGCTGCTTCTTAGAGATAATTAACGGATTTTCAATTTGATGGATTGCAGCCCCTTGCAAATTAAAGTGTTTTTTCAGCTCAACCATCATATTACTGTCATAGAAAAGCGCAGCCAAAGAGCCGTCTTCAAATGCTTGTGTTAAGCCATACTCAAGGCGTTTATGCAGTTTAATATCCTCTTTGCGGACATAGAAGTAAACCATTGAAGGGTAGAGTAACAGGTTCTTCTCACCATAAGTCACTTGCTTGCTATCGAACGCCCTGAGCTCAGGTACGACTTCAATGACACCTCTTGGAAAAATCTTACCGGCACTATTTGCAAGCACTCTGTAAACAGCCAACCCATCAACATATTTTTCTACCTTAAAACCCGCTTTTTCAAAAATCTGAACGTCAGGCCAATCCTGCCCCAAGACAACGTTGAACTGTTGTAGCTCAGCTAATGATAAATGCACATTCAGCTTGCCGCTGTCGGCCACGTTCATTGCCAGTGCCCTTATACCAAAACTGCCAAACGCGATAGGAATGGCCACCGGCTTTGCCTGAGTGTCTCTAGCGGCTGTTGAGACCGTCCAGAATACATCGACATTGTGCTTTAGCAATTCCTTAAACTGTCGTGACTGGTTGATTGGTAAATCAATCGGCTCTATCCAGTACTCGCCATATTGCTCTCGTGACTTATCTAAAGCTAAGCGCAAGACTGACAAAAAATATTGATTCTGCGGCGTGCCATTTTCTTCTGCTGCGTCCACGACCCTAATGACCTTTGGCTCTGCAGAAACAGTATTCGCGGTTACCAGCAATAATAAGCATAAGAGATACATAACACGAGCCTGCATAGGATCACCAATATTGCTCAACGGTGATATGCCCGGGCTTGGCTCGCCTATGGCGTTCGTACCCCATACTCTGCAACTGAGCACTTAGCTCTTTCACCATTTCGGGGTTACCACAAAGCATAAAATGACTATTATCCGGAAACTGCTTATAGCCTAGGTAGGTTAATAATTGCTTGTTTTCGATCAGTTCAGTGACACGGCCTTGGCAACCGTTTTCAGGCTGTTCCCGTGTAACAAGTGGCACATAAGTAAAGCCCTCTCTTTGTTGTTGCAACTGCTCAAGCTCTTCACGGTAACACAAATCTGCATTTAGGCGCACACCATGAATAAGGATCACCTGTTTAACCCTCTGCCACACGTCACCTTCTCTGAGCATAGACAAAAATGGGCCAACCGCCGTACCTGTACTTATCATCCAAAGCGTATCGCAAGGTGGTAGTTCATCTAGTATAAAAAAACCGTTTGCTTGGTAAGCTACATTGAGCTCATCACCGACTTGTAGCTGATGTAAAGGCACTGAAAGGTTGCCATCGGGCACTTCAACTAACAAGACTTCATGAATTGGTTCTGACGGCGCGTTTACAAAAGAATATGCTCGCGCGATGCGCTTTTCCCCTTGTTGCAAACTCAATTTAGTATATTGACCAGCCTTAAACGGTGCGATATCCACTTTAAATCTGATACTGAATAATGTGGGCGTCCAATGTGTGATTTCGACGATTTCTCCTTTTACCCATTGCGACATTATTTCTCCAAAACTCACTAGCCGTATTTATTTAACGATAACATAACCATGGCAAAAAAATTGGCTTTGTCAAAGTTTCGGGCACCAGGTTTTTCCTAATTCAACAGGAAGCGGATCCCTGAGGATGATCTGTGAAGTGACTTTCGGCAGCGACAGATTAAACTTATCGATGTGCGCATTCACCATGGACGCATATCCTGCATTTGCAGCGCCAAGCGAGTAGGCTTTCATTGTTGTCGACACGGTTACGACTTGTTTGTTTTGCTCTAGCTGTTGTACCAGCTCCCGCAACCAACCAAGGTAATGCTGATTATCTTCTATTAGGGCAGGTTCCTCAGCAATATTAGCAAGCGCTTTGTGATAGCTGGAGAAGTCAGAGTTGAGTACGTATATCCCAAGACTATTGATTGACACTTGTTTCACGGCTCTATAGTTGTCATCTTTTGCGTAATGGGTCGCCGCGTTAATAAAATAGCTAAGTGCTTCATCAACCTCTCCTTTTGCAAAGGTTGCATTACCAAGTGCAGTTAACAGCCCTGCTTGCATAAAATTTGGCAACCGTTCTTGATCCACACTTTTTAAAAGGTTATATCCGACAGCTGGCTGACCAATCCGAGTATAGGCAATTGCTATATTCACTTTTAATGCAGACTTGTGCTGGGAGCTGACTGAAGCATTCATAGCACATCGATAATGCCAAATCGCTTGCTCATTTTGATTACGACGACGATAGCCTACACCTATATTAGTCAGAATTTTCGCCTTATCTTGGTCCGCAAAAATCTTGAAGGGTGGTGCTTTAAGCGTATCTAGTGCCTTAATAAAAATGGCGTTATTGAATGTGCTGGCACTTGCTCTAATTGCTTGATAATGAAGTTGATATAAATCTTGAACCGGAAGATCTTCCTGAGCAATCGCGTTTTGGTATACCTTAAGCGCTTCACCAGGCGAATTTTTGACCAACAACTCGAATTCATCTAAGTCAACTTCAGCATTCGCCATCAACGCTAAAAAGCCTATAACAAGAATCGTCATCACCCAACACCAGCACTTTACTATTAGAAAAACTCTACCACCTTTATGCAGTTTAAACTAGTCAAGGTTATTTAAGACGGGGCCAGATCAAAAAAAAAGCCGCTTCAAGCGGCTTTTTTGGGTGTGATTCGCGTTGTTTTAGGCGTGTCTCCAAAACTCTGCGATTACGTTACCAAGGAACTTTTTTAAATTGTATTAAATTGACTCTAGCGCTATTTTAACCATTTCATTGAACGTGCTTTGACGCTCTTCTGGCGGCGTTGCTTCACCAGTAATAACATGGTCACTTACTGTGAATAGTGCCATCGCTTTGGCGCCATATTCAGCCGCTACGCCATATAAACCAGCTGTTTCCATATCAACAGCCATGACGCCTAGCTTGTCTAATTCTTTATAAAATTCACCATCGGCTTGATAGAAAGTATCTGTAGTGAAAACATTACCAACTTTTGCTTCAATACCTAAACGGCGAGCAGCGTTTACGCCATTTTCTAACAAACCAAAATCAGCAATTGCAGCGAAGTCATAGCCACGTACACGAGCACGATTCACATTTGAGTCTGTGCTCGCGCCTTGCGCAAAGATCACATCGCGGATCTTGATGTCTTGACTAATACCACCACATGTACCGATGCGGATCAGGTTCTTAACACCAAAGCTAACAATAAGCTCACGAGCGTAGATTGACATAGATGGAATACCCATGCCTGAACCCATGATGCTCACTGGCTTACCATTGTAAGTACCAGTAAAACCAAACATGTTGCGAACGTCAGTTACCTGACGAGCATCTTCCAAAAAGTTTTCAGCAATGTATTTTGCTCTTAGTGGATCGCCCGGCATTAATACCGTTTCTGCAAAATCACCTGGCTTTGCGCTAATGTGTGGAGTGCTCATATTGTTTCCTTTAGTTAGGCTTTTATCTCGGCCTTAAAGCCTTCACCGTACTGCGTTGCATCTAAATCAAACCACTGGGCAAGCGTTTGACCTATGTCAGCAAAACTTTGTCTCTCTCCTAACGGAGTATTGTTCATACCCGGTGTATATGCCAATACGGGCACGTACTCTCGCGTATGATCTGTACCTTCTGCGGTTGGGTCACAACCGTGGTCGGCAGTCACTAAAAGCAAATCGCCAGCTTTTAGTTTGGCAATAATTTCCGGTAAAAATGCGTCAAATTCAGCAAGTGCTTCTGCATATCCCACTGCATTTCTGCGGTGACCAAACTTTTCGTCGAAGTCGACTAAGTTGGTGAAGATAAGGCTGTGGTCTGGCGCTGTCTCCATCACTTCGCTTGTCTTTGCTAGCAGATTCAAAAGACCAGGCGCTTTGTGCTTTTGCGTGATCCCTTGATGCGCATAAATATCTGCAATTTTACCAATACTAATTACTTCGCCACCGTCATTGGCTAGCTTATCTAGCACAGTCGGCGAAGGTGGTAATACCGAATAGTCTCGGCGATTACCTGTACGAATAAAGTCGGCACTTGAAGTGCCTATAAATGGCCGCGCAATCACTCGTCCTATATTCATTTCATCAAGCAGTGCCCGTGCGATTTCACATACTTGATAAAGCTTGTCAAGTCCGAACGATTGTTCATGAGCGGCTATTTGAAAGACGCTATCAACTGAGGTGTAACAAATCGGCTTACCGCTTTGCACGTGTTCTTCACCCAGCTGTTCTAAAATCGTTGTGCCCGATGCGTAACAGTTACCCAAAATGCCAGGGATGTCTGCACGTTTGCACAATTCATCTATAAATTCTTGTGGGAAACATGGGTTAGTATTTGGGAAGTAACCCCACTCAAACAATACTGGCACCCCTGCCATTTCCCAGTGGCCAGACGGTGTGTCTTTACCACTCGATAATTCTTTTGCATATCCCCAAGCAGCACTTGGTTCTATGGTTTGCGCCACAGCGCAAGTTTCTTTACCTGCAGCTTCACACGCTGCAATGAGGCCTAGTTTAGAAAGATTAGGTAAGTCTAACGCTTGTCCTTTTTCTTCTTTATACGCCTGCAATAAATGAGCGAGAGTATTAGCGCCTACGTCACCAAACTTTTCTGCGTCCGGTGCTGCGCCAATGCCTAGGCTATCCGCCATTAAAATGATTGCTCTTGCCATAGATACCTCTCTATACTGCTCAGGCTGTTATTTATTCTTAAATACATGGTTACCTTAAGCGTTGGTTACTTTATGTTTGGTTAAAAAAATCGTACAGGACATAAGTCCGCTGTCATAAAATAGTCACAAAATTCACGAAAAGCTGCGATCTTGCTAATTTAGCTCTGTCGCCCTTAAGCGGACATAAGTCCTGTTTTGAGTCCGCCAAACCCGTTAAATTTGCTCATTAAGCGAGGCAAAAGAGATTAATCGTGTCTTTTTTGCTATTGTGATCTTCCAACATAAACAACTGCTGGGTGTGAACTTTAGTGACACGAACTATTATAGCCATAGCTGGCGCATCTGCGTCTGGTAAGTCTCTTTTTAGTCAAACGATCTACAACGAATTAGTGAATGAGCTTGCCTCAGGCACTATCGCGGTAATCGAAGAGGACGCCTATTATAAAGATCAATCGCATTTACCTATAGAGCATCGTACTCAAACGAATTATGATCATCCTGATGCGTTTGAACACGAGTTGTTACGCGAGCATTTAACTAAGCTTCGCCTAGGTGAATCCGTAGAGGTTCCTACCTACGATTACGGACAGCATACACGTAGTGATAAAACCCGAATAGTAAACCCTGCTAAGATACTAATCGTTGAGGGTATATTACTACTGAGCGATCCTGCATTAAGTGAAGAGTTTGATATCAAGGTGTTCATTGATACACCTTTGGATATTTGTTTGCTGCGTCGCATGCAAAGAGATATAGAGCACAGAGGAAGAAGTCTGTCATCTGTGGTAGAACAATATCAGGCGACGGTAAGACCGATGTTTTATCAGTTTATCGAGCCATCCAAGCATAATGCCGACTTGGTTGTGACCCGTGGCGGTATGAATCGCGTTGCGATTGATATTATTAAAAGTAAAATAAAATATTTGCTACAAGAATAACGGGAAATTGGCATGACAACAATTATGAGCTTAGTGGGCATGATGATGCTCCTAGGCGTAGCATTTGCGTGTTCAACAAATCGCAGTGCTATTAATAAGCGTACCGTAGGCGTTGCATTTTTATTGCAAGTCCTTATTGGTGGCTTTGTACTCTTTATTGAAGCGGGCAAAAATGTATTAGCTTCAATGTCTAGCGCGGTTGCCAAAGTGATTAGCTATGCTAATGACGGTATCGGTTTCTTGTTCGGGCCATTAGCCAAACAAGACTCGCTAGGGTTTATCTTTGCGATTCAGGTATTACCAGTGATCGTGTTCTTCTCAGCACTCGTTGCTGTGTTGTATCACCTTGGTATCATGAACTGGATCATTAAAATTTTAGGTGGTGGCTTGCAAAAGCTGCTGCAAACGTCACGGCCAGAGTCGCTTTCAGCTACGGCAAATATTTTTGTCGGCCAAACGGAAGCCCCTTTGATCGTAAAACCGTTTATTCCAAAAATGACGCAATCAGAGTTGTTTGCAGTTATGGTGGGCGGTTTGGCGACGGTAGCAGGCTCTGTTATGGCGGGCTATGTGGCGATTGGTGTTGAGCTTAAATATCTCATTGCCGCGAGCTTTATGGCAGCTCCTGGTGGTTTCTTAATGGCAAAAATGATTGTGCCAGAAACCGAGAAGCCACACGAAAACCTATCTGATGTAGATAGTGGTGATGATAAACCAGTAAACGTAATTGATGCGGCAGCATCTGGTGCTTCAAGCGGTATGCACTTAGCACTGAACGTAGGTGCGATGCTACTTGCGTTTGTGGCACTTATTGCGCTACTAAACGGTTTACTAGGCAGTATTGGTGGAATTTTTGATTACCCAACACTGACGCTACAAGAAATTTTAGGCTACGTCTTTGCCCCTGTTGCTTGGCTACTTGGGGTACCTTGGTCGGAAGCCGTGACGGCAGGTAGTTTTATCGGCCAAAAATTGGTGGTTAACGAGTTTGTTGCCTACCTAGATTATATGAATTATCGCGATACGTTGAGCACACACACTCAGGCGATTGTCACATTTGCTTTATGTGGATTTGCTAACTTATCGTCGATTGCCATCTTACTAGGCGGACTTGGTGGTATGGCCCCAAGTCGTAGAAAGGATATCGCTCGCCTAGGGCTCAGAGCAGTGTTAGCAGGGTCTATGGCTAACCTCATGAGTGCAGCAATTGCAGGTTTCTTCCTCTCGCTAGCTTAGAAACTTATTGAGATAAGCCGCAGTTGCAAAACAATTGGTTGGTTGCTTTAAGGGGTTAAAGTGACCACACTAACTTGAACGATACTTCACCAAAGGGCCTTTTAGGCCCTTTTATCGTTTCTGAGAAACGCTTTTTTGACAGCACCGTGTTTGAGGGGCCGTCACTTCTCACCTACAGCTCCTTCATCGCTTTTGGTGGAAATATCTTTTCTTGTAACCCAGTTACTAGGCTGACTCCAAGCAAGACTAAAATACTGCCAAGGATTGTGTTAGCACCGATTTGCTCTTGCAAAAAGAGATGCCCCCATAAAATCCCAAACACTGGAATTAAAAAGGTAACGGATAAAGCAGACGCAGCGCCAAGATCCTCGACTAGTTTAAAATAGAGAATATAGGCAACGCCCGTGCATAATATGCCAAGTCCAACTACTGCACTTATCACTGTAGAGTCAGGCGTTTCTCTCATTGGCATAAACCAAATAAAAGGCAATACCAATAGGGCAGAGCCCCATAAGTTACCATGGGCATGATTAAATGCGCTCATTTTTGGTGCCGTTTTGGTGTAATGAGAGGCCACTGCATAGCTCAGAGTCGCACACAGCGTTGCAATAATAGGTAACCATGCACCTTCGTTCAATACGGTGCTATCCAACCCAACTAGCGTGATAACACCTGCAATCCCAAATCCACAACCTAGCCACACCGACTTTTGAGTCGGCACTTTTAGCCAAAACACACTGATTAACACACCCCAAAATGGCGCGGTTGAATTTAAAATTGAGAGCATAGAAGCATCAAGCGTTTGCACTGCATAAGCAAATAACATAAAAGGTAACGCTGAGTTAAACAGTCCGAGGATTAAAAAGTGCTTTTTGTACTGCCAAAAATGTAAATTGCGCTTTAATACTAAAGCAACCGCGGCGAGCGTTAGCGCACCAAATAAGACTCTAAATTCAATGAGTACAGCAGGACCAAGGACACCGGCAGCCACCTTCATAAATAAAAATGAGCCACCCCAAATTGCGGCAAGTAACACTAAACCAAGAAACCCTTTCACTACATACTCCAAGGTTAATATTAATGAAGCTTTACCTTACGCCGATATATAAATACAGCACAAGCCATTTTTGGTACTGTCATTAGGAAGTGTTTAACTTTCTTTGAGAAAGAGGGAAAGGCTAAAACTTAAGGTATGGAATGAGACTCGCTTTTTACACAATGATAGTCGCTTTGCTTATCCTCACAGGATGTAGCAAAAGGCAAACTCTAGAGCCAACAGAGCAAATACAATTGACTCAGTTGCCGGTTAGTCTCGCCCAACTTTCTAGTGACGCGGCGCTAACCTTACTACTCATTGACGATCATTTACTACAAGTATGGGATAACCAAAGCCAACAGCTGATTAAAGAAATTGAAGGAAGTAAATACCAACTTACATTTCATGACGCTTTAATAGCGCCGAGCAAGCGCAGTATTCTGAGTATTTCGGACACCCAACTCAACATCTGGCAATTGCACTCAAACGAAGTTGTCAGTTATCTATTACCTGAACTTGACTCGTTCATTCGCGTTACCAAGGCTCTGTGGTCCAGTGACGAGCAGTTTATCGCCCTTGGCTACAATGACGGCAGCATACTACTTTTGAGTTTAGATGAGCAAATCATCACCAGAATAAACCTTCATGAAAGTAGCATTACACATTTGATTTTTAACCGGAGTTTAACCTCGCTCTACTCGGCCTCTTTAGATGGTCACGCTAAAAAGTTTGAGTTAACTAGTAAAGAAGTCACTGTAGATTATGAGCTGCCTCATCGTATTACCAGTTTAGCATTATCACAAAATGAACATTGGCTGTTCGTATCTGACGCCCTGCAAGACCAGAAATTCATTGATACGCGCACAGGTCAAGCAGTGTTATCTCTATCATATCCTCAGCGCTTCAAGTTTTTTCGAAGTGCACAGTTCGTCGCTAACGACAAGTTTCTGCTAACCACCTCTTCCAAGGGATATATTTCGCTATGGGAATTAACGTCGGGAAAAGAAATTGTCAGTTGGCCAATAGCACAACTGAATCTGGGCAGCACCGTTTATGATGTACACATCTCCGATAGTAATGTGCTTACGACGATAAGTTCAGATGGGGTATTGGAAAAGTGGGCCTTAACACCTATATTGTTTGATTATTAAATATTTGGCTAGACAAAGTTACTCTTGCCTAGCCATTAATACTACTGTTTTAGCTGTGCTTTTGCAGCCTCAACCTTTTCAAAATCAAGACCTAATTCGTTAACTGCTTCTTTGATTAATGCAGGATTTTGCATTACCAAGCCCATCAACTGTTGAAGCTTTTCGGGTGGAATTCCTAGTTGCTGAATAGTCGCCATCGCCATCATTGGATTTTCAGTCAGCTGGGTAAATACCGCTTGGATCTGTTCATCCGAAATATTGTGCTCTTTAAGTAATGCAATGATTGGGTTCATCTTGTTTCCTAACTATTTTTTACTAATCGTGCGGCGTAAAAACCGTCAAATTCTGAATTTACTCCTGGCAGTAAACGTAGTGAGTCTTCTAACTGCCAATTGGGGTTATTTGCCAAAAAGCGTTCAACCTGCTGCTCATTTTCAGAAGGAAGAATGGAGCAAGTTGCATACACCAGTTTGCCGCCCACCTTACACATTTGACTGTAACGCGCCAGAACATCGGTTTGCAAAGCAATAAGTGTGTCTAAATTTTGCGAATTCAAGTGCCACTTTGCATCTGGATTCCGCTTTAATACACCAAGACCAGAGCAAGGCACATCCAATAGCACGCGATCAAACTTCTCTTTTTGGCGCTTAATGGTTTTATTGTTTTGAATAACACGCGTTTCAGCTACATGCACACCAGCACGTTTCGCTCGTTGTTTCAGCGTTTCAAGCTTATGTTCATGGATGTCCATAGACAACAAGCGACCTTTATTCTCTATTAGCGCCGCTATATGTAAGCTCTTGCCACCAGCGCCTGCACAGGCATCAACCACTTTATGGCCAGGCTGTATTTCTAAAAAAGGCACTATTTGCTGAGAACCGGCATCTTGCATTTCAAACCAACCCGCCTGAAACGCTTGAGAGCGAAACAGATGGCTATTGGACTCTACTTTTAGCGCGACATGAGAATCAAGCGCAATCTGTGAAACCTTGATCCCTTCTTTTGCTAAAGACTCTGTTACTGTCGCAATATCGCTTTTTAGGCTATTGACTCGCAAATATTGTTGAGCACTTTGATTTAGCGCGGATGCAACCGCAGGCCACTGCTCACCCAGTTGCTCATTCGCAACCTCGTTTAACCAATCTGGTAAAGATAAGCGAACAGCTTGAGGCGCCTGCTCAATTAAGCTTTGCAGCTTTTCCAGATTATAACGCTCGGTATCCACCCACTCTGGAAGCGGCTGCGCTGTAACAACTTGGCAAGTTAACCAGTAGCCAAAGCCATCTAGCGGCATTTCTTCATGCTCAAGTAGGTAAGCCAGTAAACGTTTAAAGCGGAAGATATGGTAATAATTGCTCACCACATACTGCCTTTCATCAAGGTTCCACTGAGGGTTGTTCTGTAGTAATTGAGTTAATGCTTTATCGGCATGAAGAGAAGTATCTAGCACATGTTCAATGCACTCAGACAGAGTTTGGACTAACGAACGAGTTACAGACACGATATGGTCTCGATTATTGCTAAAACACTATTTTAGCGCGCATACCAAGGGGCTTCAATTGGAGTTTATGATATTAGCAGAAATTAAGGTAAAGAATCGAAGTACACAACAATATGCGACTTCGATTCATTTTTACATTATTACAGTGAGTCATTTATCGGCTTAAATATCCAATACGGTTGAGCTCATCAGCCCGATGACGTAAAGGGTCCTGAATACGGCACATCCCCTGCCCTTGTTCAATAAACTTAGCGAGCGTCTCGTTTCCTTGATAGCCACCAGAATCATTACAAGAGTCTGGTAGTAGTCTTGTTTTTAACACCTGAGGGTCAAAGGTGCTCACACCCGTTTCAGTAGCAAGCTTTACCTGCTCATTTATCGCGTATGATGTTGCAACTGGAGTTGTCCAAGAGGAGCCATACAAGGCTTGCTCTACACCATAGCGCATACCAAGCACATCGGGTTCCATTTTAGGCGTACTATTTTTTGCCGTGCTGTCGTATGGGTCATAACCGACATTAATATACAAATCGATGCTCTCATTACCGACAAAACTGTCTGGCTGTTCTACATAAACCTGTTGCCACTCAGATTTTCCAAATGGCTGAATTGTCGTGTTTTTTGCTGAAGTCGAATACTGATAAACCCGAACTCGATTGCTAAATTGCATGAGATCTAAGTCATCATTGCTTGCAACCGCATCAATATTACCAGCATGAAATGCAAGTGCTCTGGGTGAGCTAAATATTGCCTCATAAACAGGCTTCAAAGCATATAAAAATTCAGTAGCTTTTGCGTTATTCAGCTCTCCCGAACACGCATTTTGCTCCCATGCGATATACACATCTTGTAACGTAAAGCCGCCCGAATAGTTAATAAATTCAACTTCGTTCGCTTCAATAATATCAGCCGTTAACGAGCTTGCTGCACTTGTCATGAAACGAGAAAATTCACTGACATCTTGCGCACAGAGCGCGTTTTTATGCTGAATAAAAGGTGAGAAAGACTCAGTATCAATAGCAACAAACTCTGCCTCAGGGTTATGCTGAGCAAGATAACCAAATACCTTAGTGCCATGACTGTTAAAATTGCGCTTCGTGACTCTATCTGCTTTATCAGCAGGCACTACAGCCCTATATTTAATAGCGAGATCAGATAACCACGCGGCGGGTAGAAATGCAGGCTGCGGAGAGTCAAATTTTTCATTCGTAAAGGTAAACTGATTGACCTCTGTTAAAAGTTTAACTCCCAGCTTTGAAAGGTTTACCTCTGGGTTATCCGCGATAAAAGTTTTGGATTGAGGGTCATATTTAAACGCAGCTTTGACTCGAGATCGGTATCTAAGCGCCGTATGAAAGTCCATCCCATAATCTAAAACTAGCAATGTTTGCGATGACTTTGTCCGAGATTGGTCAAACACTCCATCATTAAACTTTACATTAACAATATCGCACATTCCATGGGTCGCTGTCGTATCTGTACAGTTTATGCCTTGCGAGGTTATAACTTCAATTGCATCTGCGACGTACTGTTTGCCCTGCTGTTCAATTGCGTCCATAAACACACTGGGATCGGGCTCAACTATAACAGGATCTGGCGGCGGTTTAATTGGATCCGGTATAGGATCATTTAAATCACTTCCTCCACCGCAACCAGAAATAAATAACAAAGACGAAACGGCAAATAAAGTACCTGTTATTTTAACCATAAAACCTATCCTTAGAATGGTGCTCGATACATTATATTTTGCCTACCAAGCAAAATATTCAAACACAACAAATTAACAAAAAATTTTTTTAGAGACTATATCATGGATTGTCAAACAGGCACCATAAAGTAACAAATTAGTACAAAGTCCTAATGTGTTACTAGTTTAGATACTTTTGACGATTCAACTCATCAATGCGATGCTTCAATGGATCTTGAATTCTACATACTCCTTCACCATCACGAATAAATTGAGATAGCTTAAAGTTGATGAAGTAACCACCATTGTCAAAACACTGATTTGGTAACAAAGTCTGCTTTAATAGCGCGGGATCAAACCAAGTTATTTGCCTATCAAGCTCAAGTTGAGTTTGTGTCGCAATCGCATAGGAAGTGGCGATCGGCGTAGCCCAAGAGGACGATGGAAACTCCCAATCGGCACCGTAGCGCATTCCATAAACATCAGAGGCCATCTTCGGCGTGCTATTCTGTTCCCAGAAGTCGCTTCTTCCATAGCCAAAATTTACAAATAGATCGATATACTTGTCACCATTAAACTCAGAAGTATGATCTACAAAAACCTGTTGCCAATTTAAATCGCCTGTAGCCGTTATATTAGTGTCCACCGGACCGGTGGTATAGGACATCACGCGTACCCGGTTAGGGTATTCAGTTACATCTAAAGGATTCTCACTGCTACTAGCACCAATCGCACCGGCATGAAGGCCTAGTACTCCGTGGGTATTAAACAGTACATCATAAATAGGCTTGATACTCTTAACAAATTCGGTAGCGGTACTATTGCTCAGTTGGCCATTACATGAGCTAGAAGACCACGCATTACGGACATCGGTTCTTTCAAAACCGCCGGAATAGTTTATATACTCAACACCATGCTGCTCAATAACATCGGCTCGTAAGGAATTAGCAGCCCTTTGCATTTTGCTATGTAACGCTTCGATATTGCGGCTGCAAAGTGCATCTTTATGATTGATAAATGGAGAAAAGCTCTCAGTATCAACAATGACAAACTCGGCATCGGGATTGTGTTGTGCTAAGTAACCAAAAACCTTAGTTCCGTGACTAAAGTGCGGCTTTCCAGTTATATGATCGTATTTATCGTGTTTCGCTATCGAAACATATTTAGCCGCTAACTCCCCAAGCCAAGCCGCAGGCAAAAAGCCACTTTCGGTATACCCTGTCTCGCCATTGAGATAAGTAAATCCGTCAAGCTCAGTTAACAACTTTTTCCCTAACTTTGAGATAGTCACCGATGGATTATCAGCCACAAAAGACTGGTTCTGATGATCATATTTATACGTCGCGATGACTCGGCTTCGATAACGCAATACCGTTTGCAAATCCATACCGTAATCTAATACCAATACAGTCTGCTGTGATTTAGTCCTTTGCGGATCATAATTACCGTCGTTAAAATGAACAGTGACAGAATCACACATCGGGTGAGATTGTTCGGCCAGATCACAGACAATATTTTGCTCCGTCATCCAGTTAATTGAATCTGAAATATATTGCTGAGCAAATGGTTTAACAGGGTGCATACTGGCATGACTTGACACTACATATAAAGCACTCAATAAAAAAACAGCTTTTGTGGAGTTACCCATTACAAAGTCCTTCTTTTAAATCTCTTGATTTTGATGATGTAAGTTAAAACACTATTTTTACGACTGCTTTTTAAATAACTTCTGTACTATTAATATTGTTTCATCTACGCTTTTTTTACGATTGATAATTGCACCAAATTGATTGGCATAAATCTTCCTGATGTCAGTATGAAAGTCGTCATAATATCCGAGTTCCATCATTACAGTCTCTGGAGAATCAATCACTTGTTTATCTCCATAGGTAGCAATGGAAGCATAAACCAAATCTTCAAGATCTAGGTCTCTGCGCTTTTCGATCGTCTCACCGTTTACCAATTTAGCATTTAATGCGTGTGCAACTTGGCCAGTAGCCTCATATAAAGGCCCCGGCTCTCCCGCTTTGGCAAGTTCGTCTAACAAACGAATTGAAAACACTCTAACCAGCGCTTGTTGTTCACCAAATGTTTTTTCAACGTGCTCATAATCTACAAGGCTTTGCTTTGCAATTTCAATCATCTTGGCGTCATGCAATAAGTCTTGCATCTCTTCGCTAATAAAAGAGGCAGAATTAAACTTACCCACTGACAATTGCATTCTCTCAAAAGCCGTTAATAATCGAACCTCAGGGGTGGCAAGTTTAGGATCGGCTTTAGGTAACTTAGTATTGATTTCATTGATAAGCTTTTTGTCTAACTCATCGAGTTTACTTAATTCCACTTCCTCACTTTTAGTGAGTGTTGTTATTGGATTATTTCTTACCTCATTTTCCGCCCCAACTTCTGCAGCAGAAAACAAGTTAAACTTAAAAGCTGCCAGTGCTATCACAGCGACCAAACTTGTAATCAAAATACTTTTTTTCATGAGAATAAAACCTAAAAATTAAACCGAGATATAATTTGAAAGATAAAAACCTGCTAGTGTTCGAACTGGAAAATAGTGCCAACTTCATTACAAAAAATAGCCATAATAGCTTTTCAAAAGGCTGCGCTACTCATAATGGCAATTTTACTCACTGCTATCCCGCCGCTTCAAGCGTCTTATAAACACCACAGCTATTTTTTAGCGGTATATACAGCGTTTGCGACGGAACAACTAAACTGATTTAAATACAATCACAAGTAAAAACTGCTGTCTCAAATAACAATCCAACTTCAAATCAAACAGATAGAAAAAGGGAAGGAATAACCTTCCCGATTGAAGAATTATTTACTGGCGTACTACAACTTGGCCTAATTCAGCTTGTAGCTGATTTTGCCAAGTTAAATCACCAACTAAAATGTCGTTTGCAATAATGATGTGATTTACTACTTCTGCACCATTGGTTTCAAAGTTGTATACATCCAGCTCGGTAGGCTCACGAGTAATTGAAGCAACTGAAAGCTCAACGCCATCTGCACGCAACATCGTTTGGCCTAACTCAACATCTTTAGCAGCAACCATCGCGCCATTGCCTAAAAGCATACCGTGGTGCTGAGTCACTTTAAGTTCAGAGCCATCTTCTAAAGTAAACACGTAAAGATCTGATTCTTCAGCACCTTTAGTACGCGCTCTCATTTCAAACGTGTTTGTCGATAGCAAGCTCAAAGAAGCATCCTTTGCCAAGCCAACCAAACCATAGCTATCATCTATATGTTTTGCTGCTACATCGACAATATCTCCACCTTTGGTGACACGGATTAATGTATTCGCTTCAAAACAACCACACTTACATACTGCACCAACCGTTCTGTCATAAAAGTCAACAACTGGATAGAAACCATTAGCTTTACCCCACTCACCAGCTCTAGCAGTGATATAGCCCTCACGAACAGCCCAATCTATACGTTTAACACACTCAGTCGCTGAAATAGCCTTTTTTGCACAGCGTCCATGAGCGGCATTATCGGTAGTCGCTTGACTTTGATAAGCAGCAATATCCATTGCCGCTTCTGATTTGAATGCAACAAGAGCAAACAACGTAGTGAATAAAATCATCAAAGATCTCATAGAAAAATTTCCTTGTAATTAATGTAAATTGAAGTTTATTTCACAGCTTCAGCTTTAAGGGTGACATTATTAAAAGCACTATACCCATAGGCTGATAAGTACCAAGTGCCACTCGCAGGATTAGTGATGACACATGATTCGTTTGAAGTATCCGGATTTTCTGAAGCGCAGTCGTTATCGATAGGATAAGGTTCTTGACCATGCTTGATATAAAGATCAGCATCACCAGTTCCACCGGATAAACTAACTACTAATTTGGTCGTGCCTGAAGCAACATTGAAAGGGAATACTTTAGACTGGCCTTTGTTACCACTGACTATTTCAACTAAGCCATCTCCAGGTTGGTCTTCAAATTTTGCATAGACCAATTTGTTTGGCGAACCAACCACATCCGAAATTTTGTTTTGAGAGGCGTTGTTACTAATTGCCGCAGTCACCTGAGCTGGATTTAGGTTTGGTGATTTAGACAAATGTAGTGCAGCTACACCAGCAACGTGAGGTGATGCCATTGATGTACCGCTAATCGTTTTCGTTGCACTATTAGAACCAATCCATGCAGACGTGATTGAAGATCCAGGTGCGAATACGTCGACACACTTCCCGTAGTTAGAAAAACCAGATCTTGCGTCATTGATATCTGAAGAGGCAACAGTGATTGCAGAAGGCTCGCTTGCTGGTGATTTAGAACAAGCATCGCCACGATCATTCCCCGCAGCCACTACGAAGGTAATACCACGGTTCACTGCATTTGCCACAGCGTTATTAACAGCTTGAGATTTACCGCCACCCAAGCTCATATTTGCAACAGATGGTCCAGAAGCATTACCAGCAACCCAGTCGATCCCCGCAATTACGCCAGCATATGATCCAGAACCACTACAATTAAGGACCCGCACACCAACTAAATCTACTGCTTTGGCAACACCATATTGCGAACCGCCGATTGTACCGGCAACATGCGTACCATGACCATTACAATCCTGAGAAACAGCGTCGTTATCAACAAAATCATAACCATTTCTAGCACGACCACCGAAATCATTATGGCTGTTTAACACCCCAGTATCGATTATGTAAGCAGTGACACCCTGACCATTATTCGCACCAACGTATTTCTTGTCTAATGGGCGATCTCGTTGATCGATACGGTCCAAACCCCAAGTAGGGTTGTTTTGTAACGCGTGGAAATCAGAGAACTGTGGATCAATGGTAAAGGTCGCATTTTGCTCAATGAACTTGATGTCTGGGTGGGAAAGCAACTTCAATAACTGCTCGGAGTTTGCTTTAACAGCAACACCAGCTAAGTTATCATATTGATAATCAACATCTAACCCAAACTCTGCGCTTAACTTCGACGTTAAAGATGCCGTAAATGCTGCTTTAGTGCTGATATCTGCATTAACTAAAGCAGACGGTGTATTATACACAATAATGTAGCTGTCTTTAATCGCCTGTGTTCCTGAAGAGTTACTGTAAAACTCAGCGGCTTGAACTGTAGACCCAAGCATAAGGCTCAATAACAACGGTGTTATTTTCCTTTTTTTCATGATTTTTCCTTTTTTATTTTAAAAATCAAAGTAAGTTCCGGTTTATATCGACTAAAAAAGCAATGCAAACTACAACTAAAACTACAGATATACATAGAAACACATTTTAGCGACATCAAAGTTACACATAAAAAACAAAAAAAACAACAAAACACACATGATTTAAACAATTTAGATAAGCCGAATGAAAAAATAGAATTAGCAGTCATTTCAAAGAGATAAAAACAAACACATTAAAACCACCGAAAAAACAAAATAAAACAAAAAACACAACACCTAGCTTTTCTAAATATTGCCCTTTTTGCAAAAAACCAAAAACATACACAAAGAAATAAACAAGCATTTAAAAACCTTAAATAAATAACAATAAAATAAGATTATATTTTTAATAAGAGGAGGAATTCTGAAAAGATCAATAGAATAAAGCGTAATAAAAGGCGAGTTTTAAGTAAAAATAAATCTAATAGAAATAGAGGCGGGAAACCCGCCAACACTATCTAGTTAACAGCCAACCAAGGGCCAGAGCCATCGGCAGCAGGTATATTGCCTTTAGTCCACCACTTGGCTTCGTAGATCACACCATTGTAGCTCGCTCTATCACCTTTTAAGTAAACCTTGTCGGCATCCCAAGCGGGTACACCGCCAACAGGCGGTTCAGTCGGGTTGGTTGGTAAGTCATCAACGACACGAACTTCAGGCCAGCTTGCGTGTGATTGATAAAAGTTTGTCACGCATTTCTCGTAGTCTCCCGGCACAAGTGCAGAATAAGCTGTTTGATACCCCACGAGTTTACACTCAAATGAATAACCTCCGGGGCGATCTGCATAATAAGCCCAATCACCTTCCCAGTTGGTGTAGAGGACATCAGTTGCGCCGTCAAGATTTAAGCTTCCGTATGGTGTTTGCTGCCAACAGGTGTTTTCTTCATCGGCTTCAATCGTGATGTTGTAATAATGTGAAAGCCCTTCCCAATAACGAATGCGGTTAACGGGCTGACCCTTGTCTTTATTTTGCGCGCCACACTCAATACCGCCATTGATAATATTAATCGTGGTACCAAAGCCATAACCAATCCCAGCCTCACTTTCACGCAAGGATGGCGTCCAAGTTCTATCAATAACGTGTAACATTGCAGGTTTTGGCGCTTGCGGCGTTAAGAAAAACCAAATTGCAGACGCTAAATTTAGCCAAGAGTCAGCCACTAAGCCCGGATTGTTTAATAACACCGTTGCATCACCGTTAAACATGACTTCACTGAATGCGCCATAGTTGAAGTGATATGAAAGCTGCTTAGCGCCTCGGCCAAAATATCCTTGTCCCGCCCCACATGGCCAGCGGCGGTTTTGCCAGTCATTTTGTCCACACCCTGTGGTATAACCAACTTGTCCTTCTGACCAACCCATTTCACGCACATGCACCAAAGCTTGTTGCCATTCTTCTAACCCGAGAGGGTTATCAGAAGTGTTGTCTTTGGCAATATGCCCCCCCGTTTCTTGGGCAAAATGCGCAAATGCAGTCACGATTGAGCGTTTACAGATTGCGTCGGCGTCTCTGCCATCAGTATAGTCGCCACAAAATGCGGGAAACTTACCAATAGCACGCAAAAAGCGCGTGTAGGTGTATTCAGGCGCCGCCATTTGCGTAAGAAATTGCCACTGAGTTTGACCAAATACTCGCTCAGCTCTTTTTACATTATCTGGATTACTGGCAAGCCCCGGCGCAATGGCCTCTACAGCGGCATTATCTCTTGTTTCCAGTGCTTTTGACCAAATAGCATACATAGGGTTGTTGGTTTTCGCGCTCTCGGCATTCTTCAATTCTATTCGAGAAACAATATAACCATTGGGGTTTTGTGGATCGGGCTGCGGACTCATGGCCATTACTTGACTTGCAGTTATGGCAAGCGAAACTGCAGTCGCTAGTTTTAGAGTATTCATACTTTTCCTTTACATGTTGTTGTTAATAATGAGACTCATCAATTCAACAATTATTAACAAAATGACATCGCTGTCAAATTTTGTTCACTTTTTATTCTTACAACATATGTAGTAACGTCCTCCAAAATCGATGAGTCTTAGCGTTTTTGGTACATGATCCAACGTGGTATGCTAGGGCCTGTTGACCTTTGCGGTTTGATTTTTGTTCTTCTGAGTGTGTTTTGGTCGCGACGCTCGACTTGCCGCCTAGTGATCTAGGAAAAAGTTGAGCAACAATGAACAAAGCGCACTCAGGTGAACCCAAAGGGCAGCGCTTGATTTGCATTTCTACTGTGTTCTCGCCTGACTCACATAGAATGACTATGCTACGCAGGCTCTGCCTTGTATAAATACCAATCAAACTGCTGCAAAAACAAACTTGAAAGATAAACAGGCCCTAGTCAAAATGCCTCACAGTAAATAACAACAACAGAGAGCCTATGAAAATTATTCCTTTACAACCAGAACATTTCGAGCGTGTTATCGCACTTGGCAATCTCGTTCATGGTGATAATTATCTTGATAACGCAGGCATTGAACAAATGCGCCAAAAAGGCTGTAAAGACGGTATAAATGCTTCCTTTGTTGCCTTAAGCGATGACGATGAGTTGCTCGGTTTTAGAACATCATATAGTGCCGGACAATGGCCTATAGATAAGTGGAGTTCACCGTCTTTGTGGCCTGTCGATCAAAATGACATGGCCTATTTTAAATGTATCGCGGTGTCACCGAACGCACAGGGCCAAGGTATTGGGCCTCAATTACTAAAACACGCAATAACAGCACTAAAACAACAAGGCGCAAGAGCTGGCGTTGCTCATCTTTGGAAACAAAGCCCAGGTAACGGTGCCGTTAAATACTTCACCAAAGCCGGTGGCAAACTGATCAAAGTCCATGATGATAAGTGGCTAGATGACTGTATCTATCAAGGCTATGTTTGTACTATTTGTGGTACAGAATGTCACTGCCAAGCAGCAGAAATGGTATTGGAGTTTTAAGATGTCAGGGTTTGATCCTCTCACTCAGCCACATTGCCAAGGCCAAGCTTTTGCCAGTAGCTACTGGGCTGCAACCTGCCCTTTAGGTACCCCCAACCCTTCGCTAGATAAACCACTACAAGTAGATATCGCAGTGATCGGTGGCGGCTTTACGGGCTTACTTACCGCCTACCATTTAGCTACCACTCATCATCAAAGCGTTGCCCTATTTGAAGCCAATCAAGTAGGCTTTGGCGCGAGCGCGAGAAATGCGGGATTTGTGCTACCAAGTACGGGACGGCTTGGTTATGCGCAACTGGCCAAAAAATATGGTTTGGATGTCAGTAAATCCATATATCAAGAGTATAACAACGCCGTTGCTTTAGTCCGTGAACATATCGACGCCAATCACATTGATTGCAACGTGCAAGCATCTGGGTATTTGAAAGTTGCACACAATCAGCAAGCATTTTCGCTACTAAAAGCGCAGTCCGAATTTCTCACTGCAACCATGGGTAGCAAGAGCCATCAATTACTGTCTCGGCAACAACTGACCGAAACCTATATGCACAACCAGCAAGGGTTTGGCGCATTGCGATTTGACAACGCGTTTGGTGTTCACCCGTTGAAACTGTTACTAGGTTACAAGGCATTAGCTCAGCAAGCTGGTGTGCAACTTTATGAAAACAGTCTGGTCACCCGCCACCAGAACCAAAATGGCAACCACCAGCTCGAAGTGAACGGCCACAAAGTCTCAGCAAATAAGGTAGTGATCGCAGCGAATGCCTATGCTCAGCGACAGTTTTCACCGTTAACTCAAGGGCGTTACTTGCCTATTTTAAGTAGTATTATCGTGACTGAACCACTTAGCGATGAGCAACTCGCTGCCAATGGCTTAATCACAGAGCAAGTCGTCATGGATACCAGACGGCTTAAATACTACTATCGTCGCCTGCCTGACAACCGTATTTTGTTTGGTGGGCGAGGCGCGGTGTTTGGCCATGATCAGGACAATGCAAAATATCAACACAGCTTGCGCTCTGCACTTAACGATTGCTTTCCTAAACTCGATGTTAAAGTTGATTATTTCTGGAGTGGTTATATTGCCGCTGCGCTTGATGATCTTCCCCATATCTACAGCGAAAACAATACCGGGTATGTACTTGGATATTGCGGCTCAGGTGTAGCGTTTAGTGCTCAGGCAAGTATTCGACTTGCTGAAAAATTAATGGGTCTTAAAGTCCCTAATTTACCAATCTATACCAAGCCACTACCTAAGTTTCCGATGCCACAATTAAGAAGAGTAGGCCAACTCGCGTATTACCAATATGCTCAGTTGATGGATAAATTCGCTTAGCAAATTAAGAAGGTGCGCCCATCACGCACCTTTTTCAACGACTAAAAGCTATAGCGCAGATTAAAACCAACGTTGTTGTACACATCAGCATTTCTATAGTTTAGATTTGCAGAAATATGATCAGTAAAATGGTAGCCAATCTCAGCAAGGTATAAAAAACTACTTTCTCCTTCCTCACCATTGATGCGTTCAAACCCAATACCGGTCTTCGCATCGAATGAGTCTACCGAGAGCGCATAAGCCAATTCAAGATGATAAAGATCGGCATCGTTGTTAGCTGATACGTCAATTTCATTTCTATAACGGTATTCGCCGTTGATAATATATTCCACTTCCGCAGTTGCATCCATTTGCAACTTGAGCCGAGAATAACCACCATATAAATCCAGCGATGATTGTTCTGATAGTTGAAATTCATGACCCACTAGTACAGTAAATTGTTTCCAGTCTGTATCAACTTTTGTTTCGATTATTCGAGCGCCAACGCCACTAGCTATATCATTTTGCTGATTGTTTTTATCACTCGATATTATATAGGTACCCTGTAAGTAAAATTGGTCGAAGGATTTTTTTGCGCTCAGCGCCACCCCTGTTGGCTTTATTTCACTCAGCTCTTTAATTGAGATTTTCCCATAACCTATCTCAACGTAATCTTTTGATTGTGCGAAGCAACCTGTTGTGGTTCAATAAATCCGGACACTATTTTAGGTGGTATCATTACCACTCAACTAGAGGTGTCCAATGGCAAGAA
>NZ_JANHZS010000042.1:0-25795 GCF_041414765.1 Pseudoalteromonas sp. DY56-GL79
AGCCTGCTGTAGTATTCAATGAATTACGTAAAGCAGCTTAATTTAGCGAGTGGTGCACTTCGGAGTTGAATTCGCGAAGTCGCAATCGCAGTCATAATGGCCGCAACATTGAACGGTTGTAGTCAATTCCAATCTTCTGATGCGTCAAAGTACGCTGGTGCAACATTAGTGGAACAAAAAAACATTGAGGGCGGTGATATTGGGATCGCTTATCAAAAGTTTGAACTTGATAACGGTTTGACAGTTATTCTTCATGAAGATCATTCAGACCCATTAGTTCATGTAGATGTGACTTACCATGTTGGATCTGCACGTGAAGAAATGGGCAAGTCAGGATTTGCACATTTATTTGAGCATATGATGTTCCAAGGATCAAAGCATGTAGCTGACGAAGAGCACTTTAAAATAGTGACGGAAGCAGGTGGTAAGTTAAATGCAACAACCAGTACAGATAGAACAAATTACTTCCAAACAGTACCAGTGAATCAATTGGAGAAGATGCTTTGGTTAGAAGCAGACCGTATGGGATTCTTTGCTCAAGGTATTACTCAAGAAAAGTTTGAGATACAACGCGCCGCGGTAAAAAATGAGCGCATGATGCGATATGACAACGTCCCTTATGGGCAGGCTTTTGAAAAGCTGCATCAGGCATTGTATGACTATGGCCATCCTTATTCATGGATGCCGATTGGCTATATGTCTGACTTAAATCGTGCGAATTCAAATGACTTGAAAGCCTTTTTCAAACGTTGGTATGGGCCTAATAATGCGACGTTGACAATTGGTGGGGCAGTAACTCCAGATGAAGTTTTACCACTAGTGCAGAAATACTTTGGCTCTATTCCAAAGGGGGAAGTTGTTTCTGATGCGGCAAAGCAACCCGGTACATTAGCTGAGTCTCGTTACGTTTCTTATGAAGATAATGTATCACTACCGATGCTTAGAAAAGTCTACCCAACGGTTTATATGGGGCATAAAGACGAAGCAGCATTAGATGCGATTGGCTATTTTGCAGGGCAAGGTGAAAGCTCAGTGTTATATCGCGAATTGGTTGATACACAAAAAGCGGTAGCGGCATTTGCATGGCATCAATGCTTTGAACTATCTTGTCAAATGGCTTTTGGTGCACTTCCTCATCCGGTGAGTGGTGAGACACTGACTAGCTTAGATAAGCGCATTGATGAGTTAGTTGCAGATTATATTCAAAATAGAATTACCCAAGAAGATGTTGATCTTTTTATCACTAAAAGAGAAGCAGAGATTGTGAGAGCGCTGCAGAGCGTGGAGGGTAAAGTTTCTATGCTGGCTAAATTTGAGACTTTCCATGAGAATCCTGGTTTCCTAACCCAACAGCTTGCAAATGTTAAAGCATTGAAAGTTGGAGATATAAAACGGGTATTTGAGCAATATGTCGCTAATAAAGCGAATGTTGTATTGAGTATTGTACCAAAAGGAAAGCCAGAACTTATCGCGCAACTAGACAATTATACGCCGAAGTTCTATGAGCCTAAAACAACCGAGGAAGTACGAGACGAAGTACAACTTGCCTCAATTACTGATAGTTTTGATCGCAGCATTAAACCACAGGCAGGTGTTGCAAAAGCAATTACATTGCCAGACTTATGGCAAGTTAAAACTGATAATGGCATAAGCGTATTAGGAGCGTTTGATACCGAAACGCCAACCACAACATTGCTACTTCAGATCCCTGCTGGTCGTTTATATGATCCTGAAAATAAAGCCGGGGTCGCACTGTTAACGGTGGAAATGTTGGGTCAAGCTACAACACAGAGTACGCCGTCAGAGCTGGCACAGCAATTGGCAAGATTAGGTGCTGAGATCGCATTCGAAGCGAAGTCTGAATATATTGAGATTAAGCTATCCACATTAAGTAAGAACTTAAC
The DNA here is from genome assembly GCF_041414765.1 of Pseudoalteromonas sp. DY56-GL79. Lineage (NCBI taxonomy): Bacteria > Pseudomonadati > Pseudomonadota > Gammaproteobacteria > Alteromonadales > Pseudoalteromonadaceae > Pseudoalteromonas > Pseudoalteromonas sp. DY56-GL79. The sequence continues at coordinate 1,905 of NZ_JANHZS010000042.1, forward strand.
CGCGACACTAGATATCTTGTCAGAAAAGTTGTTACAACCAAAGTTTTCGGAGTCGGACTTCGCTCGCGTTAAAAGCATGGTTTCAGAATATAGTAAATCTGAACGCGATAGCGCAAAATTTCTGGCAGATAGCGCATTATCTCAGGTGATGTATCAAGAAGGAAACTATAGTAAACCTTGGTTGCCGTCTCAAGCTGAGCTTGCGACTATTGAACTTGCAGATGTTAAATCGTTTTATTCGCAGCAGATTCTTCCACAAGGTAGTAAGTTATCAATCGTATCCGATGTTGCACAGTCGAAACTGATGTCGGCCTTGACTGGTGCGTTATCACAGTGGCAAGGAAAAGGTGAGCTGGACATGGCGCTTCCTAAATTTGCTGCCCTCGATAGTAATATCGTGTATTTGGTACATAAAGAGAATGCACCTCAGGTACAGATCCGTGTTGCACGCCATGCCGCTGCGGAAGATTTAGCTACGGAGCACTTTAAAAGTCAAATCATGAACTTTGCCTTCTCCGGCAGCTTTAACAGTCGAGTGAATCAAAACCTGCGTGAAAGCAAAGGATATACATATGGTATCGGAGGACGCTTCTCTGGATATGGTGATGCCGGTCAGTTTGTTCTCGCTTCAGGAATTAATGCAGCGAACGTTGCTGATGCGCTGACAGAAATCCAACAAGAGTTTAGCAAGATCAATGAGTACGGATTAACTGATGAAGAAATTCAATTCACAAGAAATTCAATCGCGCAAAGAGATGCGCTGAAATACGAAACACCAGCGGCAAAATTAAACTTCTTTGCGATGATGCATGCCCATAATGTTGATGCTGATATTGTTGATGTCCGAGCTAAAATAATTGAAACAGTTGGCAAAAAGGAGCTTAATCAGCTGGCCAACAAGTACTTTACTCCAGCCGAGATGACTTATGTGGTAGTTGGTGACGCCAACACGCTAAGCAAGCAGCTTGAGGGTAAAGGCTTCATTGTAAAGCAATTAACTATTCAGTAGATTAGTGTAATAGAAAGGATCCCAACCGTGGCGAGCTTATAGAGTTCGCCACTTTCCGTTGCAAACCTACCTGTCAGTAAGAAACTCAATTATCGATCAACTATAGTGGCTTAAGTAAAAAAGAACGTGTGTCCTTCGGTAAGCTTTACCTGTTTAGCGGTGATATAGCTTTATCTCATTGTGATATCTCGTGAGGTAAGAAATCAGTAACTTGTCACCATGAGCATCGAGGTAGTAAATGCTAGATTCGGCATTCACGCTGGCTTTGATATCTAAGATGTTTGTTATTTGTTGGTTTGCGTCAAGCTCATATACGTATTGCCGATTATAGAGGTAGATTGCACCATTCGCGGCGGTGATCATCGGTCTTACTTTTACATTATCGATGCGTTTTGCAAGTTCGGCTCCAGTAATCAAAGGGGTTACCTGATTAGTTTCTGTATTCAGTAACGAAATATCCCTGTTACTGGATAAGGTAACTAGATGACGGTCGTCGTACCAATCAATACTCACGATATCGTCAACCGTAATGGTCTTGCTAATTTTGTCATGCAGAAAAACGAGTTCAATGATTTTGTCATCTGTTATCTCGTGGGCACGCAGTTGAGCAATCTTATTGCCGCCAAGCCGAGTACCACCATTCTGTTCATTATCGGGCAGAGTGAATAGCACTTCAAGAGACTCTAACTTTCTCACTTCAGCTTGTTTGTTGGCGATATGTTTGACAAGAATCTGGCGATTGCTTGGATCTGAGTCGATGATGGAGTAGCCCGAGCTTAATGCTGCTATGGGCGAATATCGATGGCTTGAGTCGATATGCATGACCCCGTAAGATTCCACATTTTTGAAAATAGAATCATTGTAGGCGAATTCATTATCTCCAAGGTAAGCCATGATCACTTCGTAAATATTTGGTTTGGCAAAGAGAGTTGATTTACCCGTATTAAGATCGATGACATAACTGTCATGGTCGTAGCCGTAGGTCGTCATGAGCAATTGGTTTTCTGACATTGGCAAAATATACGAGGTGGGTTCGACCGCAACTTTTACGGCGGGCAGCTGCTCTGTTAAACTTTGCATGGAATAGCGTTTGATCTCACTGGTGTTGTGATCAAACCACAGCACACTTTTTTGCTTGGCATTCCAGTTCGCAGCCCATAGCAAATGCGGAAACTCTGCCAATTTTAGGGTCTTTTGCCCTGTTGAAGTGGTTACTAGTAGCTCGACTTTATCACCGATATTACGAGTAAAAATCAGCTGGTGCGACTCAGGGATAATTGCTAGTAGATGATCACCAAACCCATGATTACTTGGTGTTGTGACCCTAATTTCTTTTTGCTTTTCCAGATCATAACTATAAATAGCGCCTAGATTTGGTACATCTAAATAGCCCCTACGGCTATATATTAGGCGGTCTTTTCCAAAATCAAACAGTGCGCTAATTAGACCGCCAGAACAGTCAAAGAGTAACTGATCATGAGCGCCTGTTTTTAGAGATAGCTGGTGGCGGCGGTATTCGCAGATAGGGCTTTCCCCCTCAGTTTCGGAGCGATGTAAGTAATAAATCCATGTACTGTCAGCCGACCAACCTAAAATGCTACTACCGCTCGGTAAGCTGAGTGCTCTTTCATGTTGGGTGGTAAGATCCATTAGTCTTACTTCTCCTAAAGCCCCAACTTCATTGGTGTCGGCTTTAAAATTATAAGCTAGGTAGCGTTGATCCGGTGAGTTAAACAGTTTGCCATGATGGCCTCGATACCAAGAGAGTATTTGGTTATGAAAAACCTCAGCGGAAGGCTGTGGTTGAGTCGTATTTTCCATCTGAAAAGTTTGTTTTGTTGCAAAATATAGTGCGCTGATCAAAGCGGTGAGTACAATTAAGGTGCCACAGAATATTCGCACTCGGTAAGACTTGCTCGCTTCACTGGTTGCAGTGGTGTCAGATATTTTACCAGGTAACTCAGTCGGTTCAGGAGTTGGTATCGCAAAGCTGTAGCCTTTGCGATAATGGGTTTTTATCATTGGCTGAGGTTGCAGGTCACACGCTAACTGTTTCCTTAGCTCGAAAATGACTCGGTTAATTGTATTGTCGTCGACAAAATCAAGTTGCCAAACATGCTCAGCAAGTTCCTGCCGCGTTATGATCCGCTCTTGGTTGTTAATAAGGTACATCAGCGTTTTAAACAGTAGAGGCTCAAGTTCTTTGCGCTCGTGTTTGTTGTTGATGGTTTGTGTTGCCGTATTAAGTTGCCAACATCCTATATCAATATACTTTGAGTGTGTTGCTTCAAGAACCATGAAAATACCAAATTAGTAATCAGAAAGGCGGATATACAAATTTCGATATTATCAAAGATTTCAAAATAATATTCAGCTGTTATTACTTATATCCTTAGAAATTAACAGTTTTCTGTTATTACATGGTCACAAAATCTTCATTTTATTTTTGGGGACAAGCTGTTCTACTATGGGGATTTTGAAGTAAGGAAAGTCGCTAATGAAGGGATGGTTCATTATTGGTGTGGTTGTACTGGCCTTATGCAGTTGCCACTCTATTCACCCGCAAAAAACCTATATCCATATAGTTGCAAGTTGTCCCCCTCAGGTGTTTGAACAATTGTTTATCGATGCTACAGGTAGCTTAGTTATATCGCCCTCTGAGGCCGAAATTCCAATCGGCATGCACACAAATACTCTGCTTTTTTCACCACTGACAATGTCGTGGGATGTGGTGAACAAGCTTTTGATTCAGTTGGACGGCGCTGGGTTTAAGTTTCAAGCAGATTTTTTCGGTAAATATAATCACGCTTATCGTGATAACCATATCGGTGTGTATTTTGTTGAAGGTTGTGAGCCTAACATGAGTAAGCAAGCACTCACAGCGCTTCGTTAACACTGTGAGTATTCAGACTCGGATTAATCAAGTAATGGAAACTGTTTCGCAATTTCAGAGTCCGTGCTTTTTGCAACCCAACCCTCTTGATTATTGAATAGGCGAATGGCGGTAAATTCTGGATCGCTACCCATATCGAACCAATGAGGCGTATTTTCTGGTACTGAGATTAGGTCACCTTGCTGACATAAAACTTGGTAAACCTTATCGTTTAAGTGTAAGCAGAATAGCCCTTGTCCTTTAACAAAAAAACGTACTTCATCTTCGCTATGAGTATGCTCAAAAAGAAACTTTTGTCGCAACTCCGAGGCACTAGGGTTGCCCTTTGCAAGTGAAATCACGTCGACAGTTTGATAGCCGCCTTGCGTCTTTAATCTTTCAATATCGCTCAGGTAGGCATTAATAATGTCGTCTTGTGACATTTCAGCTGTGATATCGGTGTTGGCCTGCCATTGTTCAAAGCGTACGCCTTGCTCTGCGAGCAAAGATGCGATGATGTTTGCGTCTTGCTCTTGTTGTAAAGCTTGGCTTGGATTCTGTACCTGGTAGATAGTCAGTTGACTCATGAAAATGCCCCTTCATCAAAATGGTCAAAGCTTGATATAACTGGATGTTCAGGTGATGTTGCTTGTGCATCTCTAAACAGCTGTAATGTGTGCATACCAGCGGCCTTTGCTGCGTCTAGCTCGGCAATAATATCGCTTAAAAAGAGGATTTGCTCTGCTTCGTACGGTAGGGCTGCAATAATATTCTGATACGACGAGACTTCCTGCTTGGCACCCACTTTAGTATCAAAGTAGTCGCTAAATAGTGGGCGAATATCACCATAGTCTGAGTAGGCAAAAAGCAGCTGCTGCGCTTTCACTGAACCCGAGGAATACACGTAGAGATTGCGACCATCCGCTTTTTGTTGTGTTAAAAACTGGTAGGCATCTTCATATAAATGTCCGGTAAAATCGCCGTTTGTATAGCCAAACTGCCAAACGAGACCCTGTAGCTGTTTTAATGGCGTGATTTTTTTATCTGCGGCGATCCACTCAAGTAGTGCGGCAATCACGGTATCAATATCAGCGTTGGCATTATCCAATTCTGCTCTGACGGCACTAATTTGCTCGGCAACGGCGGTGTCATGCTGATGGTCGCGAATAAATTGCGGTAAATGCGCAGCGGCATACGGGAATAGTATCTCTTTAACAAATGAGATACGGGTAATTGTCCCTTCAATATCTGTTAAAATGGCTTTGATCATTGGCGCCCCTCCAATTTAATGCGTTCTAATTCGCAGGCAAATAAAAACTCTAAGCCCTCAATATGACGACGAGTTTCTTGCACTGTACGGCCCACTGCATATAACCCGTGACCTCGGATCAATACACCGTGTATAACCGGTGTAGTTTGATGAGATTGCGCCACGCGCTGTGCTAGCCGCTCTATATCCTGATCGTTATCAAAAATAGCAATGGATAAGGTTTCTTCATGCGATTGAATGCCAGACAGTGACTTTTGCATTTCATAACCACAGATCTGAAATTGCTCGCCTTGAATAAATCGCGATAACACAGTCGCAGCTACGGAATGCGTGTGTAATATACACTGTGCACCCACGCATAATTCATATAATTTTAGGTGCAATGCAGTTTCGGCTGAAGGCTTGCCACTACCGGCAATGATGGTGCCTGTGGAGTCTAATTCCAGAAATTGTTCTGGTGTTAATTTACCTTTATCAAAGCCGCTGGCCGTGACAACAAAGCCAGAGTCTGTTTTGATAGAGAAATTACCACCAGTCGCGGGAACCCAGCCTTGCTGAGCAACCCAAGCTCCTGCGTCGATAAGCGCAAGTTTTGCGGCTTGTGTGTGCATAGTTAACACCTATAAATTAAATGCGTTTGGACGGCTATACATCTATTTTGAGCAATGATAGCATCCACTCACGATTAGCACCATAAGAAAGAGAGTGTTGCAGTGAAAAGTAAGTTACCTCAGGTTGGAATTAGTATATTTAGCCAAATGACGGCATTAGCGAACGAGCATGGTGCGATCAACTTATCGCAAGGCTTTCCGGAGTTTGATGCGCCTGATTACCTAAAATCGCAACTTAGCCACTATGTTGGTGAAGGTCAAAACCAGTATTCGCCTTCTGCTGGCGTACCGAGCTTGCAAGCACAAGTTGCGGCATTAATTGAACGTCGTTATCAGGTGAGTGTTTCAGGACAAGAACAGATCACGGTGACCTCGGGCGCAACGGAAGCACTCTTCGTGGCAATTCAGGCAATAGTATCTGAAGGGGACGAAGTTATTGTATTCGATCCGGCTTACGACTCTTATGAGCCTGCAATTGAACTTGCTGGCGGGAAAGCCGTGCATATTGCGTTGACTGCGCCGCATTACCAAATTGATTGGCAACAAGTCGCAGCGAGTATCAACCCAAATACCCGTGCTATTATCATCAATACACCGCATAACCCATCGGCTAAAACGCTGAAGCCGTCAGATTTAGAGCAACTGAAACAGCTGCTCAATCAGCATGACTTGTTATTGATCAGTGATGAAGTATACGAGCATATTACCTTTGATGGTTTGCCCCATCTGAGCGCATTAACTGATCCTGCATTGTTTGAGCGTGCGTTTGTGATCTCTAGTTTTGGTAAAACCTTTCATAGTACAGGCTGGAAAATGGGTTACTGTGTAGCGCCAAAGCAAATGACTGTTGAATTTAGAAAGATCCATCAGTATGTAACGTTCTCAAGCTTCACTCCGGCACAACTTGCATTGGCTGATATGCTTGCTGAACACCCTGAGCACGTTGATGAGCTGAGTGGATTTTATCAACAAAAGCGCGATGTTCTGGTTAAGGCGTTAGCGTCAAGCCGATTTACGCTATTACCAAGTGAAGGGACTTATTTTTTGCTTTTGGATTACAGTGAAATTTCTGAGCTTGATGATGTTGCCTTTTGTCGCTATCTGGTGGAAGAGGTTGGGGTTGCGGCAGTGCCACTCAGCGTTTTTTACCAACAAGCACCTGAAGACAAGGTCATACGATTGTGCTTTGCTAAGGAAAACCAGACATTAGAAGAGGCTGCAAAACGCTTATGTCAACTTTAACCGTTACCCTTGTTCAAACAGATATCCAGTGGCTTTCACCTGAGGCCAACTTTACCCATATTGAACGTTTGCTAGAAAATGTCGAGCCAAGCGATTTAATTTTGCTACCCGAAACATTTGCTACCGGCTTCGCCGTAAAAGAGCCGGATGCTGAGCGCTATGCTGATGCAGCCATCGAGTTTTTACAGCAATGTGCTCAGCGCTTTCAGGCTGTTGTAGCGGGCAGCGTACTGGTTCCGCAAGGAGATAAAAAGGCCAACCGTATGGTGTGGTGCCAGCCGGATGGAAAGATACTTCATTATGACAAAAGGCACTTATTCTGTTTGGGTAATGAGGGCGATTTTGTCGTTGCTGGTGAGCACCGTGAAGTGTTCGAATTAAGAGGCATTAAATTCCTACCGCAGATCTGCTATGACTTACGTTTCCCAGTATTTCAGCGTAATCAGAACGATTATGAGGTTATGATTAATATTGCAAACTGGCCAGCGGCACGCCGAAATCATTGGGATACTTTACTGGCTGCTCGTGCAATCGAGAATCAGTGCTTTGTGCTCGCGGTAAATCGCGTAGGTGAAGATGGGTATGGCACTGCGCATAATGGTGGTACTAAAGCGATTGACTTCAATGGTAATAGCATTGTTTCGGCAGTAGACAACCAAGCTGAGGTTATTACCGTAAAGCTAAAACTTAGCGACTTGCAGCAGTACAAAGCTAAATTTCCTGCTCATCTCGATGCGGATAAATTTACGCTGGCATAATACACATTGGTACATGCATAGCATGCCCAACTAAAAAGCTTAGTTGGGCATGCTCTAACTCGAAACTCAACAGGCCCTAAGATGCATTATATTGATGCACAAGCAATTCACCTTCTCTGCCAGTGGCGCTGTAATCATTCTTTGATAAACGGAAATAGCTCAACTGGGTGCGCATTTCATGGGCTTGCTCAGCCATTTGCCTCGCCGCTGCCATCGTTTCTTCGGTAATTGCAGAGTTTTCTTGAATAAGATCCGTTAGCCTTTGCACCACCAAATCCACTTCTTTAATGGCTTGTTGTTGCATTGAAGTCGACTCATTGATTTTAATAATGTTGTTATTTACATCGCTCACGGCTCCAACGATTTGTTGCAGCTTTTCACCGGAACTATTGGCAAGTTCAGTCCCTTGCTCTACCTTTTGATTACTGTTTGAGATAATTTCTTTGATTTGCTTTGCAGAAGCGGCACTACGCCCTGCCAGCTCTCGTACTTCGTTTGCAACGACTGCAAAGCCGCGACCATTTTCTCCCGCTCGTGCCGCTTCAACGGCAGCATTTAGTGCCAGCAGGTTGGTTTGAAACGCAAGTCCATCAATCACCGATACAATCTCATTAATGTCTTTACTGGCTTTGTTCACTTCAATTATTGCGGCTACGGTTTGGGCAGATAAACTGCCTCCTTCTTTGGCTATGTTTTCTGCGTTTGTTGCCAGTCCTACGGCATCACCAGATTGGTTTGAAACCTTAGTGAGTTCGTCCAACATATTGCCGGTGCTGGCACTGGCTTCTTCTAAGTTTGCTGCTTGTTCCTCTGTGCGTTGGCTGATTTCAGTGTTACTCGCCGCTATTTCACCGGCACTTTGAGCAACATAATTTGCTGCGGCTTGGATCCCTTCGATTACACTGGTGAGTTTTTTAATTGTGGTATTGGTGTCATTCTGAAGAGACTTAAACACGCCAAAATATTCCCCCTTTACTTGATTACTTAAGTCACCTTGAGCAACGTTAGCCAACACACTGCTGACTTCGGAGATAGCCCCTGAGACCTGTAAGGTCGAGTCATTTACATTCTCTTTAAGCTGTTGCAGTTGACCTTGTAGTGGCAACTCTATTTTTTGACTAAAGTCTCCTTCGGACATTGCGCCCATTACGCTGCCGAGTTCTTCAATGACTTGATTGAGGTTCTCGACCGAGCGGTTAATGTCACCTTTGAGATTATCGAGCTGGCCAGACATCGCAGATTGAATGGTGCGGTCAAATCGACCATGGCTAATAGCCATCATCACCGTAGAGATTTCCGAGATAGCAACATCAATGGCGGTCACAGAAGCATTGATATTATCTTTAAGTTGCGCGAGCTGACCCGTTGCTGCTACGTCCACTTGTTGTTTAAAGTCGCCGTTGCTGACGCCAGCCATCACAGTGCCTATTTCTTTCATTACTCTGTCTAGGTTTGCCATGCTGGAGTTGATATCTTGTTTTAAGGTATCTAATTGGCCTGCGAGTGGAGCATCGAGTTGCGCAGAAAAGTCGCCTTGGCGTAGTGCAGACATAATCGTGCTGATACCGTCAATCGCACTGCTAAGGCTGCGTACGGAATTATTTACCGAATCTTTAAGTTGCGCTAGTTTTCCTTTAGCGGGTACGGTGACTTGCTCCTTAAAGTTACCTTGCTCAATATTGGTCATCACATGAACAATACCGTTCATAGTCGAATTAATCGATGCCAAAGAATCGTTAATATTATTTTTGAGCTTTTCTAAATCGCCTGACATGGGGGCATTAAGTTTGGTATCGAAGCGACCATTTGCCATATCAATCGAAATTTCATTCAGCTCAGAAATCGCTCGACTTAACGTATTGGCACAGTGGTTAGTGGCTTCTTTTAGGGTTTCTAGCTCGCCCCGGCACGGTACTTTGATGCGGTCGTCAAACTTGCCCGAGGCCATTTGATTCATGACGCGATTAGCCTCTGTAATAGAAAGCTGTAAGGCATCCAGTAGTGAATTAAATGCCTGTGCACTGTTGCCTATTTCATCATGACTACGAATGGGCGCTCGCAATGAAAAGTTGCCTTCCTGTTCAACTGATTTCATGGTTTCTACCAACTCGTGAACAGGTTTGGTAAGCGTTTTTGAGAACCAGTAGGCGACGATCAGTACTAATACTATAGTGACCGCTAAAATAATCATCAGGTATTGAGAGAGCGAGGTGATAGAAGCAAATGCTTCCGCTTCGTCAATTTCGGCAAGCAGTGCCCAACGGGTATTAAAAACTTCCACTGGTGTATAGGCAGATAACACGGCTTCGCCGTTGTAGTCTTCTATAACCTGTTGTCCAGATTGATTATTTAATGCTTGAGAGACTGCAAGCGTGGCTACCTTGCCGCGTTCAGGGTATCGAAATGAATTCACCACGGAATGATGTTGTAGATCTAAGAATGAGTCTGAACGCATCAAACCCTCGGGGCCGACTAGGTAGGTTTCACCACTTTCTCCTAAGCCTTCACGCTCGGTCATAATGGCATTGATGGCATCAATAGATAGCTGTGCAGCTACAATTGCAACGGTTTGGCCATTCACCACGATAGGTTTGGCGATAAAACTAGCGGGTGCATTATAGGAGGGGAGATATTGTTTGTAGTCTGCAAAAGCGCTGATTGTCGGATCCGTTGAGTCCTTCAGTTCTCGATAAAGAGAAGCTAGATTACTATTGGCATAGGGACCCGATTCCAGTGATGTAGCAAAATCAACTTCTTTAAATACAGAATAGACAACATTTCCATTACTTGGATCGATGATAAAGATATCGTAAAACTCATAAATGTCGGCGATATTGAGCATATATGGATGGTAACTGCGGTGTGCAAGGTCATAACTATCTAAGTGACCGGTTTCAATAAATTTGTACTTTTCACCAACAGGGTAGGGGTTGCTTGCTAAGTAACGTGTTTGCAGCGCAAGCCCAGACTCTGAAATGTTACCAATTAGCCTTGCTGTGCTCGTATCTTCGGGGTTTTCTTGATTGAATTTAGGTACGAACACTTCATCATAAAATCGCGATAATTTGGCATAGTTAATATCGGCCTGAGCGCTAGGAAAGCTGGTAATAAACTCTTGTGCAATCACAGGAAGTAATGGGTTTGCCGTAAAGGCATCGAGTTTATCCTCAACGGTCTTAAAGTAACGATTAACCGCGCTTTTTTTGATCTCACTAACGGCACCAAGTTGTGAATATACTTGCGCTGTCATGGCATTCGATGCGGTATTAAGTGCGATGGAAATAATTACTATCAACGGCACGAGCGCGACGATTAGAAATGCAAAAATCAGCTTTTTAGTTAAATTAAGAGAGTTAAAAAATTGCGAAAACCCAGACATAACCTAATTCCCTGTTGCTATGGAAGTACCTATAACAGCATAGAACAGTATTGATTAAGATCTAGACAAAAAAATAAAAAACCCGGCTATCTAGATAGCCGGGTTTGTAAACTTAACGTTTCACGCTTCAATCGTGCTACGTATTAGTGCTTCCAATGATAGGTATGGGCTTTTTCTTCCATATACTCAGCAGTTGCTGGGTGCATTTGGGTTTGCGCGCCATTTTCGAAGAAGAAAGGCTGACGTTTATTGTCATAGTTGCCGATTTCATTCATGGTTGCCGCATCGTAGACACGGCCATTGATCACGGTGTAGGCAACTTTCTCTGAATCACGGATGTTAGACAGCACATCACCATCGATGATGGCAAGATCGGCGAGTTTTCCTTGTTCGATCGTACCAAGGTCACGGTCCATACCTAGATATCTTGCGCCGTCGATTGTACCGCTGCGAAGCGCCTGCCAAGGTGTAAAGCCGCCTTGTGCCATAGACCATAACTCCCAATGTGCGGCTAGACCTTCACGCTGGCCGTGAGCACCAATGTGCACAGTCACACCCTTATCGCGAAGCTGTTTTGCGGTTTTGGCGACATTGATATGGTTATAGTGACGTTCAGGTGCTTTGCTTGGACGAATTGATCTTGGTTTTACCACATACTCAGGAACGAAGCTCATTAAGCGCTCGTTTTCCCACACATTCGTGTGTTGATACCAGTATTCTTCGCCAGAGATACCACCATAGGCAACAACAAAAGTTGGTGTAAAGCCAACATTTGTTTGTCCCCACATTTGTTCGATATCAGAGTAAATATTCGGGATCGGCAGGGCATGTTCAACACCGGTATGACCATCGACTATCATGTTCATGTTGTGTTGGAATTTTGAACCACCTTCAGGCACAACCATGATTTCCATGTTCTTCGCCGCTTCCAATACTTGCTGACGTGTCTCACGGCGAGGGTGGTTGTAACTCTTCACTGAAATAGCGCCAGCGTCTTTTAGGCGTTTAACGTGGAACTCTGCGTCTTCAAGGTTACTGATTGGTGTTTTATAACCCGGCGCGTGGCCAGCATATAAAATACGTCCAACAGAATAGGTACGTGGCGCGACCGTTAAACCCGTTCTTTGTAGTTCTGCCATAGAAAATACCTCGGCAGAGTTATTTGATGGATCATGGATAGTCGTCACACCAAAGCTAAGATTAGAATACTGATTCCAGTTTTGCTGTGGCTGTAGGTTATAGCTACCGTAACTACCATGTGCGTGGGCATCGATAAGGCCTGGGATCACGGTTTTACCGCTAATATCCATCACTTTTGCTGTGCTAGGAACGTCTAGTTCACCTTGCTTACCGACTGCAACGATGCGATTCTCTTTAATTAGGATCACACCATTGTCGATGATTTCTTGTTCGTTCTCAGCGTTACGCATGGTCACTACTTTACCGCCAACTAGCGCAATCATACCTTCAGGCTTATCTGCTTTTTGCTCAAAACTCAAGTCGATGCCTTCAGCGGTTAGCTCATCGGTGTTGTCAGATGCACCATCGACGAAAGCGAAAGTGTCAGTCAGTTTGCGCTGATAAAGTGTGGGACCAAATGCCCAAGTTAGCGCGCTGCTGTCCGCTTTCCAATTTAGGAAATCACCAGAGTACTTTGATACTTGCTTAACTGGGAAAGCTTTCTCACCCTTGTTAATGGATAAGGTTTTACCTGTACTGGTAAAAGGTGCAACAAACGTATTGAAATGCTCGATAAACGCAACGTATTGACCATTTGGAGAGACTTTAAAGTCAAAGACGTAATCACCTTTGAAGTGGCTACGTTCTTCTTGACCATTGAGGTTAACACTTTTCAGTTCGCGATGTGTTTCATCACTCATGGTGGAGAAGTAAATGCGCTCAGAGTCTGCTCCAAAATGCGGATTGTCACCGCTTTTAATAATGCGTTTTGCCTCACCGCCGTTAGCATTAACTAGATAAATACCTGGATGCATTGACCAGTCACCGCTTAGCAAGTAGCCACCGGTTACCTTTTTAAATAGCACGTTTTTACCATTTGGTGAAAAGCTTGGTGAGATATAGTGACCAGGTTCTTGGGTGATCACTTTACCTTTACCACCGTTTGCAGATACAACACGTATTGCGCCTAAGTCTTTATCACTCCAAGTTGTGTAAACAATAGACTTGCCATCGCGAGAATAGCTTGGGTAGAACTCAAAGTGGTCGGTTTGCTTAGTGAGGCGTTTTACTTTGCCTGACGCAATGTCTTTTACGTAAAGGTAGCCAAGCGCTTGGAATAGTGCAGTTTCACCATCAGGAGAAATTTGAGACCAGCGTGCGAGTTTGACTTTAAAGGTGTCGGGCGCGACATCTACCGCAAAGCGTAGTGCCGGTGTGATTTGTTTTTCAGCGACAACGCGAGTAGGGATGACGTTGACCTCATGTGATGCGATATTGACGCGGTTGAATACCCCTTTCGCCCAAAAAACGAGGGATTTACCATCCGGCGTGTAAGCAAAAGAAGGTGTGTTACCATGTGCGCCATTGGCTTCTTGTAAGTCGCGATCAAGGCCAGCATAAACACGAGTTTCGACGCCTGAGTGTAGATCTTTAATATATAAAGCACCGATCATTTCATTGCCGTTATCTTCGCGTTTAACAAACGCAATAGATTTACCATCAGGACTGATGGTTGGGCGAATAGCACCGCCAGCACCACGGATCACGGTCTCTTCTTCACCGGTTGCTAAATCCCAACTACGAATTTCGAAAACAGCGTCGAGCGAGTTTTTGTTATATTCCCAGCGCACACCAGAGGTCGCATCAACTGAGTAATAGATTTTCTTGCCATCGTGAGAAAAAGCGGGTTCTGCAACGTTCTTTTGCGATTTTGCACCATGTAGACGCTCACGGACCAGCACGCCTTTACCACCGCTGATGTGATACATACGAATAGAGCCACCTGGGATGGTACGCCCCGTTACTTGACCTTGCTTAACTGCAATGTATTGACCATCAGGCGACCATGCAGGGTTGTGAACAATATTATTCACTTCTTTTGACACCTGACGCAGGTTTTGGCCATCTACGTCCATCACCCACAGATTATCGCCACCTGCGCGGTCAGAGATAAATGCGATGTGTTTACCATCAGGCGAAAACTTAGGTTGAATGTTCCAGCCCATGTCGGATGTTAAGGCTGTTGCTTTACCACCGCCAATTGGCATGATGTAAAGGTCGCCAAGCATATCAAAGACGATGCTTTTACCATCAGGACTAACATCTAAGTTACTCCATGTGGTTTCGTTGGTATCGATGGTGATGGTTTGCTTTTCACCTGGTGGGTTGAGCACATCCCAGCCTTTGGTTGACTTCTCTTCTGTTTGCGTGGCTGTCACGGCATCATCAGCGCTGGCTGGCTGAGCCAAACCAATTACAGCAGCACCAATAGCAATGGCTAATGGTGATTTAAAAAATGACATAGATGTTCCCTTAATTTTATAGTTATTGCCCAAGGCGAGCGGTTTGCCTCGGTTAAATTAGCGTTAATGTAAATGCTCACTAAGCATGAACAAGTTTTATTATGATGTCGAACAACATGCGTTTAATGGCGCTTAACCCATTGCCTCTTTACGAACGAAGTGGAGATATGCCGCGAGACTGTCTTGCCATAGCGTCATGGCTTCTGTGAGCTCATCATGGCAGGATTTGCCATCCAATAAGCGGCGCTCTGCTTTTTTCAAGTTTGAGCCATAGCGATTAAATCCAAGTTGTAAGGCGGTGCTGGCTTGACGATGAAGCTGTCTGATACATTGATCTTCATCTTGCTCTAATAGCTGCTGAATATGGATGAGTTTATTACGAGCCGACAACACAAACTCGTTGTAAATCGAAGAGACTTCATCTTCACTAAATCCAGATTTTAGGGCGTTTACAGCCGTTTCATCGTACAGGGTATCGGGCAATTCCACGCTCACATTGGCTTTTTTAGGAGACTGTGACTCGCTAAGCGCTTGGCGTAATTTTTCTTGTTTTATCGGTTTGCCAACAATATCGCGAATGCCGAGTGCCAAGTATTCTTTTACCTCGTCTGGACTGAGGCTGGCAGTAAAGGCTAGGAAAGGGGTTCGTTTGTTTTTATGCTCACAATTTTGTAGCTGCTTTAATACTTCTTGCCCAGAAAGATCGGGTAGGTTCATGTCTAACAACACCACATCGAAATGGTGTTGTATTAGCATCTCGATGGCGCTTTTACCATTGGTTGCCAATTTAACCTTATGCTCATCTTCAGCCATAAACTCAATAGCGATTTTTTGGTTGAGATCTAGGTCTTCTACCAACAGTACTTTCAGACCGGTGATACAGTTATCGTGCTGCGGGCGCTGCTCCACTAAGCTCAGTTCACCAATGTTTAGCAGTAAATCAAAACTAAATGTACTACCTTTGTTAAGCTCGCTTTGAATATCTAGCTGTGAATTCAGACGGTTGAGTAGGCGACTGGTGATGGCAAGACCCAAGCCCGTACCACCCTTAACTTTACCTGCACTACTTTGTACGTACGGCTCGGTCAGCTTATTAATATCTTCACTATCAATACCTGGCCCTGAGTCCGTGATACTAAAACGCACTTTATGTTCAATTTGTTGGTCTTTTAAAATCTCAACTTTGAGTTTTACTTCTCCTTTATCGGTGAACTTAATGGCATTACCAACAAGGTTGATAAGAATTTGTCTCAGCTTTTGTTGGTCAAAGTAATAGCACACCTGATCGGGCAGTTCGTACACCAGTTCAAAGTGTAGCTTCTTTTGCTCAGCAAGCGGGCTTAACAATAAGCAAAGGTTTTGTAGCCAACTTCTAAGCTCAACGTCCTCTTCGTACAAGGCTTCATCACTTTGCTCCAAACTGGCGTAGTCTAGTACTTTATCAATCAGTAAGTTTAGCGATTCAGCAGAGTTTACGATGGCCTCACAGTAGGCCTTGTTGCGACTATCTCTGGTGCGTCCCAATACAAGTTGGGCGCTGCCCAAGATACCGTTAAGCGGAGTTCGTATCTCATGACTGATCGTTGATAAAAACATGCCGCGCAGTTCAAGGTCTTGTTGTGCCTTTAATGCCAGTTTATTTAGGTTTTGTTCTCTTTGCTCGTTACATAGCAGCGCCATGCCCGTGGCATAAAAAATAGGGGCAAGGACGCCATTAAAAAAGATAGTGATGGTAAACCAATTTTCTTTGAAAAGTGTGAAATGTGTAACATCTCCCATCAACAAAGTTCTACCGCTAAATATCACCAATATAATAAGTAAAATGGTGATATAGACTATGCTGCCGTTAGGGTATTTCTTTCTTGCAAAGCGGCTAAAAAAATAGAGTAGCAGTGTCGCTTCTGCTAAGTGCTGTAAGTCCGAGATAAGGATCCTATCTCTCAAGTTTGGAGAGAAAATACTGCTGTACATCAACAAAATGAAGAGCCCTGCAGTAACGCCGAGAAACACTTTAAAGGATGGGCCTTTAACCCCTAAAAATTGCCTTATCGCCATGCAGTGGATAATGGAAGCCGCAAACAGCAAGGTATTAGCAATGGGAATAGTTTCCCAGTTGTCAAAATAGCCGTGTAATGCAAAGGAAGAAATCGCACAGAGCAAAACCAAAGGGTAAAAAATATAGAGCAGCGTTCCGGGTGTGCTTTTATTTGCTCGCCACGTTAAAAAGGTAAGGAGCGCCATCATTGCCGTCATGACGAGACTAGTTAGGTAGAGGGTTTTTGGGTCGAGCATGTACCTAAGGCTGCTTTCAGTTGCGAAAAAACTTAGCATAGAGGTATTCGCCAAGGCAGTAAAGCCTGTATGAAGCTGAAGCCCTGATATCGCGATGTCAGCGCTGTCTTTCACCCGCCAACTTGCGTCAGCAGGTTAAAGACAGATGAAGCTTAGCGGATCTCGTCAGGAATATTCTGCTGAGCCCACGAAAGGAGTTCGATACGGTTACGACATTTGGTTTTACGAAATGCACTGTACAAATGCGTTTTCACCGTATGTGGACTGATATTTAGCTCTTCAGCGATCTCTTTGTTTTTCGCACCTTTACTCATCAGCGCGATAATTGCTTTTTCTCGCTTAGTGAGTTTCACAGGCTCGATATCACCTTCGGTTAGTTTATGTAATGCATCTTTATTAAATTGCAGCATGCGATTTAATACATTACACATCACGTCACGGCGATACCACAGTTGATCTTCAAGCAACAAACGGATCCCTTTCATTAGCACGTCGGCATTATCTGTCGTGTAGAAGACACCACGAATCCCGCTTAGCAGCGCTCGATTGGCCAGCTCTGGGTTTTCATCTAAGTTGAATAGTACGATATCGCATTTGACTTTGAGGTTGACTAGTTGTTCTTTTAATTTACCCCAAGAATCGTTCACAGCGGTTTCGATGAAAAGTAATCGAGTGCCTTCAGGCACATCTGAGATATCAGTTCCAGTCGTAACATCCAACCCTTGGGTTTTTAACAAAGGTTGTAACACATTGATACCAATGGTGTTAACCGGTTCTTTATCTAATAACAAAAAAGCACTACTGCTCATTTTAGGACACACTCTAATTTTTCCGATTTCTCAATGCTAACATGGGATTCAGACCTTTTGTATTAGAATTTTTAGTACAAGATAGAGAAATCCGCTATATAACAAAGTGAAATAATAACTCGAAATTATGTACAGAATATGTATTTAAATGTAATTTGTTGAAATAAGTAAGCTTTTAACGATTTTCGCTAATAACTTACTCATTTACATTGCTTAACAGAGAATAATCTAAACTGGTACTTTTTTCGTATTTTGATAAGGCGGCCAGCCCATTTCTTTTCCAGCTAATACATGTAGATGAAGATGATATACGGTTTGACCACCGTGATCATTACAGTTCATCACTACGCGATAACCATCTTCTGCAAAGCCGTGCTCTTTCGCTAATTTGGCTGCAACAACATATAAATGACCAACAAGATGAGCATTTTCTTCCGTCACGTCATTGATGGTCGCAATTGCTGTTTTAGGAATAACTAAGACGTGAAATGGTGCTTGTGGATTAATATCTCTAAACGCGAGTGCTTGTTCATCTTCGTAAACGATGTCTGCAGGGATTTCTCGATTAATAAGTTTGGTAAAAATAGTTTCTGAACTCATGGTCCTTCCTTATCTGGCATATTGAATTGCTCTAGCATAACTAACTCTCAAGGAGACTCAATAGATTTGATGCGTTATCCCACTGCGCATCAATTAAAAGGGTAGAGATATAAGCAGGTATGCAGTAATCTCATCAAGGTATAATGATTTGGTACTCACGAAGGAGTGAATAGATGCGCTTAAAATATACGCTTGCGACCGCTGTTTTACTGTTGTCACCGCTTTCACAGGCTGCGTTGCTAAGTTTTCCTGAAGAAATTATTCCCTTGCAAGTTGATGATAAAACCATTGAACACTCATTCTTCTCCAAAGTGCGAGAGTTGGACTTAGCCAAAGGGGAGTATGCGGTCAAAATGCGTTACACCGACTTGTATGAAGTGGGCTATGACGACCACGAAACCATAGAGTCGAAGCCATTCTGGGCGAAAGTAAGTATCGATCAAGACGGCGAGTATCAGGTTGAATTTAACCGTCCTGACAATGTGGTTGCGGCAAAGGCATTTGCAGATCAGCCATTGATTATGTTGCAAGCACCCAATGAATCGTTAGCGACAACATTGGTAGTGACACAAGAAAGACCAAGAGTAACGGAAGCGATAGCAAGTGAGCCTTCAACACCCACTGCACCACGTTATTCAACGCCAAGTACTACCACACGAGCCGTTACGCCAGCGGCGCCTAAATCAGCACATCCAGATGTGGTTGGTATGTTGGACTATTGGTGGCAACAAGCAACCCCAGAACAAAAACGGTTGTTTTTGGAAAAAATAAAGGGCAATTAAGCCCTTTATCTGAATACGTCTTAATGTGATCTGTTAGTCTTTACTAACAGGGCTCAATCAAATATCACCGTTGTGTATGAGTCAGAAACGAACCCACAGGCGTAACTCGTTTTTGGCCTATAACAAGCTAGAAAATTTTGCTCAAAGGGCTAACAACACCGTTTGCGCCTAGCTGTAAAACATGAGTATATATTTGCGTTGTCTTCACATCGGAATGACCAAGTTGAGCTTGCACGGTTCTGATATCTGCACCACTTTGTAGTAAATGAGTAGCAAATGAATGTCTAAAAGTGTGGGGCGTTATAGGTTTTGTTATTTGTGCTTTTTTGGCTGCCTCTTTAACCGCTTTTCTTACTCCTGTTTAATTATTTGCTTATACAGAAAAGATAATGCATTTAACGCTGGCGCTTGTTTTTTAGGCGACACATTACGTTTAAGTACAAGGTAGTTGAGATATTCGACAACCTCGTTATCGCCCATTGAAGCTGGGTGACGCTTATCATGAAAATGAATATAGGAAGAAATCCACTTAAGATATGTATCAACGGTTCTGAGCGAATATTGCTTAGTCAGCATAAACTCGGCGATGTGGTTTAAAAATGGTGAACGAGTTCTCATTGAGTTAGTTCCAACTAATTGCTGTATTTATACACAGTGTTTTTTGTGTTTCTTCTATAGTCAAGAAACCGACTCACTGGGTCGTTCTTATCCTTTTCATAATTTCTATAATGATTAAAAATATATCTGTAGCAACAAGTTAGTTATTGTGATAAAGCTGGTACAATAAGAATAATGACCCATGACTCGGTAGAAAAACGACCCATTGGGTCGATATTAAATTGTTAGGGTTTCAATCTAAACAGGAAGTAAGCTGTATGTTAAACGAGTTTGTTCTTTATTCATTTTTACTGGGCGCGCTAGCTCAAGTTGTAGTTTGGGCAATAAGCAAAGATTCAGCCATTGGTGGTATTGCTTCTTTTGCTTTAGGAATTATTTTTGTCCTCTTTGTTTTCCCAGAACCCGAATCTGCAAAAGACTTGGCTGGTGTAGCAGATAATCTTACATTGATAATTATAAAAGTTTTATGGGGGCTAGGTTGGTTAGCCGGTTTAGTTTCAGCATTTTGGTGCACTAAAAAACTAAAACCCTAACAAAAACTTAGACACGCCCGCAGGGGCGGGCTGGGACATAAACACAGCGCCGCTTCGCGATTGTAACGCTGTGTTTATGCCCGTTAAGTAAAAGTTATAGCGCAAGCCAGTATTGGAGTTTCGCTTGAATAAAGAAGTTAAAAAAGAGATCCATCAAATTAGGGATATTTTGGCTAGTTTTGACAAATCAGACTTTGATAGCACGACTAGTTTTTATCATTCTTCTGGCTTCCCAAGTGGTTGCTGTGGAGATGCAACCGACTTACTCGGTTTGTATTTATTGCAGCATAAGGGTTTAGATAGTGAATATGTCTGTGGGAATGGACTAGGTGAAAATTCCAACCAATCCCATGCATGGTTGCATTGTAATGGTTATATCATTGATATTACGGCAGACCAATTCAATGAAAATGGCTATGAACTGCCCTCTGTGATAATTGAAAAACAAAGTTCATTTCACGAATTGTTCCATGAAACTACAAGTCGCATTAGCAATATTAGTTACTTAGATGGTTCGGGTATTCCTGACGTATTATCAAAAGTATTAACGGTAATGCACGCATCGGAAGAGGCGCTATAACAAATTAATTAAACCGTGGAGGCAAAACAGTAGGCTTGCGCTCCTTCGTCGCTTATTTTAGCCTACTATTTTTGCCGTTTATTTGCGGCGTTATACCCCTAAAGGAGTTTAGATGTTACGCACCATATTAATTTCTCTAATTGTTATTTTATCGGTAAAAATAAGTGACATCCATCACTATTAACATCAAAGCTGAGGAAGTGAAGTAAAAAAGCATGTAAACGCTCCAATAATTTTGGTCAAAAACGTTCATCGATAGGCTAATTTTTATCGCCTAGGCGTATCTCTACATCAAAACCGAGTTATCGTGCACGACAAAGCGCTGTAAATACAGAAATAAGAAATTCTAGCGTTGAGAATGTGAGTTTTACTAAGCCAACAAACGCTCGCAGTTTGTTAGGTTTGTCCGCCGTCTTTTTTGCAGTGTTTCACAGTAAGCGGTTATTGTCCGTTCTCGGCCCACTGCACCATGAAATACCCGAGAAAATTGCGTGGTGAGTTTTATCCAGTTCTCAGGTTCTATATTGAGTCGAGTAAGAATCGGTTGTGCTTCATTGATATACCCGCGTTTATCGACTCGAATGCATTTGCCCGTGAGCTCAACTAATTCAATATAGGACTTGAGTTCAAAAGGTAGGCCTTTAGGCACATGTTTTCGTGGGCTGCCAGCAAAGCGTAGTAGGCTTTTTGGTTGTTTGCCCTGTTTAGCGTAGTCGATGCGTTTTTTGATGCTGGTGTAGTCTGAGGTTTCAGGCGTTGCGGCAATTTTGGCTCTAATTGGGTTTAGGTCTACGTAAGCGAGGCACGCAGCCAGTGCTGCCTCGTCTAGTAATGCTTGTGACTTAAACCGTCCTTCCCAAAACCGACCTGTACAATTATCTTCTTTATTTGCTCGACGGGCGATGTCTTCGTTAAGCACCCGCATAAACCAGCTAATATCTGCGAGTCTCTCCCTGTACTTGGCGACATGCTCATCAAGTATCAACTGCTCCGACTCATTGAGAGGCTCATCTTTAATAAACTTTTGGCTTATCCAATTACCTTTAAACAACTTGTGCCACCGTATCACAATCGCTTTATCCGATAGGCGCTTAGCCTTTTTATCATCAACATATAAAACAATGTGGGTGTGATTACTCATCACAGCATAAGCACAGACATCAATACAAAACACGGAGCCCAACATCAATAACTTTTCTTCAACCCAATCCCGGCGGTGTTCGTATGATTTGCCAGTAAATTTATCTTCACCGCAGAGAAAAGCACGCCTTACACAGCGGGAGATACAGTGATAATATTTGGTGTCGGTTAAACTAATTTGTTTTTTACGGGCAGTAGCCATAGTTTGGTTTCCTCAATCCTTTGAGTGCAAAATTAAAGCGTAGGCGGTATCTTAGGAAGGTGCAAATTAGTGGTGGGTGTCAGCGATTTAATCCCTAGTGTTTATGGCACAACGCGCTAGGTAAGGTGTTAGCGTTGTTCAAACCTTAATTTGGCGTTAGGTACAAATTAACAACGAGGAATCAATGGAAATTTTAAATATATTGGTAACAGCAATAGCATCGTCGGTACTCGCTGTCCCAATATTAGTTTATTTGTCAAAGGTGCTAGTTGATAACCGTTTTAAGAAAGATCTTGAGGATCATAAAGCGAAGCTACAGTTAGACAATAGTGAAGCTATAGAAGGCTATAAGGCAACGTTACTAAAGAATAATAATGAAGAACTTGAGCGAATCAAGGCTAGGTTAGCTCAAGAGAGTAAGGATAGTGATCGGTCATTTGAGTTAGAAATGATAATGCAAAACTATAAAGCTCCCTTATTGCACGCGGCATATGAACTACAGAGCAGAATTTACAATCTTGTATCAAATAGAGTCATAGATTTGTACTTTGTTAAGGGAATTGGTGATGGCAGTGAGAAAAATTACCTAATAAACAATACTGTATTTGTAATAGCACAATATTTTGCATGGATAGAAATAATTAAAAGAGAGATTCAATTTATTGAAATGGATGCCCCTAGCAAAACAAAAGAATTCTCAAAAATCAATGACAAAATGATTGGGTTGTGGCATGGGGATCGGGGACAGTTTGATGACCCATTAATGATTTGGAGTGGCGAGCAACGAGGGATTGGTGAGCTAATGATGGAACAAAGTCGTGGAAAGTACGTATGTATTGGCTATGCTAAGTTTTTAAAAATATTGGAAAATGAAGATGAATTATTAATAAATCAGCTAAAAAGCAAAGTTGAACGTTACATTAATGAAAATACATATGAACGAAATAGACTAATACCAGTGCAAAACACTTTAATTGATCTTTTGGAGTTTTTAGATAAAGAATATAAACGGTTCCCAAAAAATCAACGAGAAAAAATACCTAACAAAGCGTTTAAGACGGATTCCGAACGCTTGGAGTTTTCGGTTTGATTCAGCTTTAGTGTTTACGGCACAATGGTTTAGATTGGGTGGTAGGTAGCGTTGCTCACCACTTAGCGCGCCGTTAGCTTTCATCGAGCATCTATCAAGGATTCAGGTAATAAATGTTTATAAAAATAGTTAAGACGTTTTTGATCGCACTATCTTGCATAATCACACTAGGAGTTGTTAACGCTTATGTGTTCGTTCCTGACCTACAGCGACATGGCGAGATCGTGGCCTATCGAGGAGGCGGAAGCGCGGTTAATTATGAAAAACTAAAGAAAACTGGCTGTACCGCCCTTTCAATAAAAGCATCAAACATCAATTCTGTTGAGAACACACTAGAAGCTGTAGCTTCTTCCGTTGCAGCCGGAGCGAACGTAATTCATCTAAATGTTCACAGGACTCGTGATGATCAACTGGTTGTTTTTCATGACTGGACGTTAGATTGTGCTACAAACGGGTCTGGGCCGATACATAAAACATCATTTGAGCAGTTGAAAAGTATTGATGCAGGATATGGATATACGTTTGATGATGGTGCGACATTCCCATTTAGAGGAAAAGGTTTTGGGATTTCTAAGTTAGAGGCGTTTTATAAACGGTATCCAAAGCATGAGTTTTGGTTAAA
>NZ_JANHZS010000043.1:0-21002 GCF_041414765.1 Pseudoalteromonas sp. DY56-GL79
AGCCCAGCCCCAGTGCGATATCGACAGCTTACTGCCCTGGCATGTTAGCCTCCAGGTGTAGTTCGCCGTACGCTTACGCTTTAACACACAGTACTCAGCTCTTAAATCTGATGATGCTCTTAGTTTTTCCCTAAAAGAAATACGCTCTTGCCAAAGTCGGCTGTTGAAAGGAACAAGGTGTAAGTGATGGGTTCTAAACTCAGGCGTTGGTTTGCAAAACCAGTGCATTACGTCAGCTTTATAAGGGTAATAACAATAACCGTATTGAGTGAGCACTTGGATGGCTTCTTTTGACGCTATTAGCGACTTAACCCCCACCATAATATCTATCACAGGCTTAGCAACCATACCAACCACCGCTGTACTACCCACATGCTCAATACCTCCTTCAATCCAAGGGCATAGCAAAGGCGCTAACCTTAGCTTTTCATCTTGGAACATCCGTGGCCAATCTTGATTATATTTAGAAAGTGAAATAGCTTGGTCTGCCATTGGAAGGAGGATCCCATAGTTGCGTCAGGTTCGGTTTGGAACAGTATACAGCTAAAGCAAAGCTATAATCTTCACTACCACTTAAACGCCGCGATAAATGCACTATTGAAGTACGGCCTAACACTGACATCCACCATAATTTGTATTTATGTTATGGTGGGTGTCTGCTATCTGCACATACCTAGCGGTCGTTCAGCCAACTCATTCCTGCCCCAAAATGAGTTAATGCAAATACTCTAAAAATCTGTTTTGAGAGATAACCAGACATTGAGGTTGGTTTAAAATAAGAGCTAAGTGATTTCCAAATTGTGTATTTCGCGCATATATTAAATAAATGAACGTGATATCAGCAGCTAGATGTGCGCGTCGCGCTCTGTAAAATTGTTATACGCCAATTGAACACCGCGTCACTTCTAGAGCTAGGATGTTATGTCAATAAAAAGCATACAAAAACTAAAACACTTTGGTATCTATCAAGACCACACAAATGCCAATGCTAAAGATTTTGGGAAGTACAACCTGTTTTATGGTTGGAATGGAAGTGGTAAGTCTACGCTTTCTAGATTGTTTAGGTGTATCGAAAATAAAGCCACTTCAAGTAAATTTCCTTCTTCGGAATTCTCGGTAAGCGTAGGCAACGGAACGCATATCACACAAGCGAACGTGGGAAATTCTGACCTGAACATATATACCTTCAACCATGATTTTATTGACGAAAACATTTCATGGGATAGCGTAGTAAAAAGCATATTGCTTGTCGATAAAGAAAAAATAGAAGAGCGTGAAAAGTTAGAAAAGCTAAAAAAAGAACAGGAAGCGGATACTAAAGCACACAGTAAAGAAGCTGAGGAAATAAGAAAACTCGAAGGTGCTATTTCAAAGTTTGGAACTGATAGTGCACGACACATGAAAAGTAGTCTTCAGTCAATTGATACTACAGACCGTTACTATCTTAATTACGACAAACGGAAATTTGAAAAATTTATTACCGAAAATCTCGAAGCATGCAAGTCAGGTGCCCCGCTTCTTGATGATCAAAAAATTGTTGAATTGACCAACTCGGCTAAGCCAGATCAGAAGTCACCGATTACCTTTAACAAACATGCCATTAACCAAGGAACATTCAACAAAGCTAAAGAACGTCTTGATGATCTGTTGAAAACAAGCATTGCCAGCCAAGCTATTCAGCGGCTTGTTGATCATAATGATATAAAATCTTGGATTGAAACTGGTCTTGAGCTTCATAGGCACCACGGTACAAATCAGTGTGAATTTTGTGGCAACACCATCACCGAAGAGCGCACCAAACAGCTTGAAGCCCACTTTAATAACGACTACAAAGCCTTTCAAGCCCGTCTTGAAAGTGCTGATGGCTGGCTTTCCGGCCAATATATTCAATCCCCAATGCTACCTTCTGTAAGTGATTTTTATGACGAATTTAAAAAGGGTTTCAGCGAAGCATGTACTGCGTTGGAAAAAGCGATCACAGACCTGAACGAAGAAATAACGATTTGGCACAATGTATTAAAAGATAAAAAAGCTAACCCACTTGAAACTAGTCTAACGATTGAAGTTATCAGTGAGTCATCTGTGAAGGCGTTCAACGAAGCCATGACCGCTATATGTGCGGCTATTAACAAGCACAATCACAAGTCAGCGAATTTTAAAGAAGAAACTGACAAGGCTAAAAGACAGCTAGAACTTCACTATTCTACTGTTGAAGTAAAGTCATTCGGTTATCATGACAAGAAAAATGAAGTGGTTGAGCGAACAGCCGTAAATGGAACTCTAAAAACAAAAATTAATACTAGAAACACAGAAATCCGAAGACTTGAAGATTCACTATCAAATGAAGGCTTGGGTGCTGATCAGTTTAATGAATCGCTTCATAAATTTCTTGGGCGCAGCGAATTGACCCTTCGATTCAATCCGGTTAAAAAAGGGTATGCAATACTTCGGAACGATTCTGAACAGGTTGACGGTAATTTAAGTGAAGGTGAAAAGACAGCTATTGCTTTTGTCTACTTCATAACCAAGTTGAAAGAAAATGATAACAAAATTGAAGATACTATTGTTGTTGTAGATGACCCGATTTCAAGTTTCGATTCCAATCACCTTTTCCATGCGTACTCATTTATGAAAGTGAACTGTGAAAAAGCAAAGCAACTGTTTGTCCTTACCCACAACTTCACGTTCTTCAAGTTGGTTCGTGATTGGATCTCACGGAAGAATAAACGTGATAATCAGAATATTGCAAATTTCTATGTTATTAAAGCGAACAACGAAGTACCACGAGCTTCAACTTATACAAACGCCGAATCAGCATTAACCTTATATAATTCAGAATATCATTACATTTTTTCTCGGCTGAATTCGTTAAAAAATCTACAAACGCTTGAAACGGACGATCATTTTCTTGCCGCCAATTTATCCCGAAAACTACTTGAATCCTTCTTGTCATTCAAATTTCCAAAGAACCGGGGGAATTTCGCTAACTTGTTTAATGCGGCTATTTC
This sequence comes from Pseudoalteromonas sp. DY56-GL79, assembly GCF_041414765.1. Taxonomy (NCBI): domain Bacteria; kingdom Pseudomonadati; phylum Pseudomonadota; class Gammaproteobacteria; order Alteromonadales; family Pseudoalteromonadaceae; genus Pseudoalteromonas; species Pseudoalteromonas sp. DY56-GL79. The sequence continues at coordinate 3,009 of NZ_JANHZS010000043.1, forward strand.
AGCAAGTCAGAACCCGGAAGACGAAGGGAAGGAAAAGATTAGAAAGTTTATCAATGAATACTCACATAACGACCTTATTGAAACCAATGAAGACTTTGTTGAAAACCTGATTGGTGAAGGCGTTTCAGTCATTTCAGATATTTTTGACTGGATAAATGAACTGGACGAAAAGCACTATCAGGAAATGATGGAGGTCGTATCATGAGTAGGAATGCGTGTGACAAAGTACTGTTTTCGAAAAATTTTATGCAAAATTCATCTAGTGCATCCGACGACCTAAAACGTTTATGTCCAAATACGAGTTGGATAAGCGTCCGTGATCGCAGTTGGATTTAAGGCGATAAGTTGCTGTTGAACGGTCCAGTTTGGCACATATAAAACTGTGGGATTTTATTAAGCCTTTTACCCGAGCTTATAATCTAGCTTATTTAACTAAACTACTGTTTTGCTCATCACTACCACATCAACGCCTCGGTAATTGACGTTTTCGAGCGGTTGCCAGCCGAGTTTTCGATATAACCCGCCCTCAGGATGCTCTGTTTGTAAATATAACGTTTTAACACCGAATTTAATGGCTAACCGCTCCGCTTCTGTCACTAAGCGTGAAGCCAACTGCTTTCCACGATAGGGCTTGTCCACATAAACGCCACCAATCCAGTGCTCTTTATCTGTGTAGATGCTCATTTCATGAAATTTAAGCTGCACGACTCCTGCGATTGTGTCGCCATCAAGTGCAACGATTACACAAGGAATGGCTGACTCGTTAAGGTAGTCTAAAAGCTTTTGCTCAAAACGCTCTACAGAAGCCTCTTCAACAATGCTCCCCCACTCGTCAAAGTACCACTTAGCAATAATTGGTATCAGCGCTTTGTGCTGCGCTAAAAGTTCAAATTCCATTTTAATTGCCTCAAATCATAAAAGCGCGGATACGTTCGCGCGCTATTCAGTAAAACGCTACGCTTAACGCCCCGGAATGGAGGTGAATTTACAGTTTCGCTTTGCTTCATCCAAATTTTTTTGCCCTTGAATTACAAAATAATCAAGCTTCGCATCGATTAATATAGCCTGACGCGCAGGGTTGTTATCATCGGGGATCCAACGCCACTTTTTAATAGCCTGAAGTGCGCTGATATCAAAAACGCCCTCGGGATAACTGCTGGTGATTTTATAGCTTCCCACTCTCCCATCTGGGGTTATACCTAACGTCAAAGAAACACATCCCGATATCCCATCTTTGGCCGCCTCTATTGGATATATGGGTTCTATCCGGCGTTTTTGAATCCAATAACCATCCGCTTGAGTTTTGATGGGTAAATGTCGCATATCTACATAGCGAATATGTTTTAGCTCTTCAGCTGTTAACGGCACAGAAGTGTTACTAGTTTGACATCCAGAGAGTAGCAGCAACGCCAGAACGGTTATTCTTTTCATGTCACATTTAATCCTTTAAAATCAAGCACTGTAATTAGTTCCCTTTTATAGGTCAAGCTTCATAAACTCAAGTTAATTTCCATTTAACTGGAAGTTTAGAGCTAACTCATTGTTTTAAAAGCACCTTAAATTAATTCCTTATCTAGCAACTCAGGTTATTTAATTGATAGATATAGATATCGTGCTTTTCACTGCCTATATCCAAAAAGGCTTTTAAACGAGTTTTGCGTTTCATCCCTAACTTCAGCATCAACCGCTGCGATTGTTGATTGCCTACAGCGCATATGGCCTGAATTGTATCTACAGAGAGACTTTGAAAAGCCTCCTTTATCAGTGCTGTTGCGGCTTCTTCCCCATAACCCTTGCCAATTTCGGCCTCAGCTAATCGGAAGCCAATCTCACCGACTCGTTTTCCTGCATCGACATATTTAAAAACGAGTTCACCAATAAGTTGAGCTTGTGGCTTTTTAACGATCGCAAGGATCAAACTCTCATCGACCCCACCTTTCCAAGGTTGGCAAGCTTGAATTAGCCTCTCTTTTGCCGATTCGAACGTGGCAGGCGCACCGATATATTTTGACGTATTTGGGTTTTTCCGATGGCCGTAAACCGCATCTAAGTCGTCCATTGTCATTCGCCTTATGGATAAACGTTCTGTTTCAAACTGCATTGTTATTTTTCCCTACCGTAAGATCACATACATAGTCATCAGTCTCATAGATAAACGCTATGTAGCAGAAACTCTGCATTCTATTACTCTTTACAAACTGGCATAAAGACAGTGCGTAAATGCCGCCAGGTTATAAACAGTAACAGCGCACAACCAAAAACGAGTGCCGCAAGTGACTCAACGCCACTCAGTAGCCATCGGTTGACTAACCAAGCCACGCAAGAAAAAAATAACAGCTCAACCGCGCCGACTAGCGCATTTGCTGTTCCTGCTTTCTCTGGATGTAAAACGCCAATAAGGTGCATGTAACTTGGAAAATAAGCGCCAAATACAAACATAATCGCAGCATAAGCAAGCAAAACAGCAAGCGCACTACCACTTGCAAATAGCAGCAATAACACGCTGACAACTAATGCAGGCCAAGTCCAAATCACGATATCTAAATAAGCGCGCTTACGCTGCAATACCTTAGTTAAAATTGACCCTATGAGTAAGCCAAACATGGGGATCATCATCGCCTGACCTATTGCATTGGCTTCCAAGCCAAACTGCCTTGCCAATAAAAATGGCAGATACAGTTGAATGGTGAGATACAAAAAAGTAGGCAACCACTTGAGCGACGCGAGGGAAATAAACGAGCGGTTTAACAATAGACTTTGATATTCATTAAAGAGCGCTTTTGGCCTCAGCGACATAGTAATTTTACTGCTCTGCTGCATAGTTTTATAGCCATAAACCAGTATCAAAATATAATAAGCAAACGCAAACCATGACATCCCCTGCCACCCTACCCAGCCAGATAACACCCCAGCCAAGAATGGACTACAAATCGCAGTAACACTCACCGACATTGATAGCGTCGCCATCGCGCTTTTAAGTTCACTACCTGATAATCTAGCAGCAAGAAGCGTTCTACCAATTAACACCGGCGACGCAGCACCAATGCCTTGCAACACTCGACCGATAAAAAATACCTCGGCGCTAGATGCAGTCGAACAAAAAACCGTCCCTAACAGCAAAATACCCAGCCCACTAAAAAATAAAGGTCTATCACCAAACTTATCTCGTAGCGGCCCAACCAGCAGTTGCGCAGCTCCTAGTGTAGTGAAATAGCTAATTACTGCTGCTTGTCCTTGACTAGGCGTAAGCTGTAAGGAATCCGTGATATTAGGTAAAACAGGAATGTAAATTTGGCTTGCGATTTGAGAGCAAGACATCAGCAAAACAGCTAAAAACACAACTTGAAACACGTCAACCCCCTTGAATTTACTGAGGATGATTTTATCGAGCTTTTAATATCCAAAAAACAAGGTAATAATAAAAACACTTATTCTTGCTAGGAAATAATTAATGGATTGGCTAACCGGAGTGCGGAGTTTTAGCAAAGTTGTAGAGTTTGGCAGTTTTACTCGTGCCGCAGATGAAGAAGGTGTTTCAGCATCTGCAGTGAGCAAGCGAATTGACTGGTTAGAACAACAGCTTGGCTTAACGCTATTTATTCGTACTACTCGCCAAGTCAATCTCACTGAGGCTGGGGAGCACTTTTTACCGAAGGCTTCTCTATGGCTAGCGCAGTTTGAATGTTTAACTGATCACGGACAAGCACTGAATCAAGCGCCATCTGGTAGCTTAAAGATCGCTTCAACACTCGCGGTAGGCAGCACCATTTTAATGCCAAATATCGCCTCATTTTTAGCCAAATATCCCAAATTAAAAATTCATCTTAATGTCATCGCCCCTGGCGCGCACCCAGATCTTACTCACGATTTAGTGATCACACGCTACTATGAAGCGTTTGACTCAGCCTCTCATAAAGGCAGCCGACTCATTGATTATCAAATGCAGATCTTTGGTGCTCCTCACTATCTCAAACAACATGAGCCTATCAAGTCCCTTGATGATCTGCGCCAACATAAAATGTTGTTAAGCAGTTATTACCACAAACTAGGCGGGATTATTTTAGAAAATGGCGATGTCTTCCAGTTTGACAACTATAACTTTGTCTCTGATCAACTTGACGCTATGCTGACAGCTGCAGTACAAGGTTTGGGACTGGTATTTATTGCGCCTAGCTATGTGAAAAGAGAACTCGACCAAGGTTTACTTATACCAGTATTGCCTGAAGTAAAATCTGAAACAAAACAATTATGGGCGTATTATCCCAAGACAAACTACACCCCCTATAAAACCCAGCTTTTTATCGAACATCTAAAAAATCACCTTAACTCAACAGAGTAGGGAAAACTGGCTTACACATTTGTTCACAATTTAAGTACAAAAAATCCTCTAAAGATTTAGATCCATATGGTAATTTAGGCTGTTTACTCAATTTTGTAGTGCTAAACGGTACTAATCGAGTATTTCGCTAAATAGTGCTATACGCAATAACTTTAAAGGACTAACAATGAGTTTTAATCTCTTTAAGAAAACCACACTGGCAACGCTAGTCTCTGGGCTAGCAGCAATGAATGTACAAGCAAGCCAACCGCTTAGTTTAGATACCATCACTAACCCAAAAATAAACTGTGACACAAAAATTGAATTATTGATGGCAAATGCAGCTAATGGCGCAAGTGACAATTTGTTGCCCGCCGAGTCTATGTTGGATGTACTCAATACCCACTGCTTCCAAGAACAAAAAACTACAACTGAAACCGAACGAACCCCACCAGAGTTAAGATCAATCCACTTGACCTCCAACTCAGTTAACGTCAACGACGGTGACAAAACCGTTGATATTACATTAAGGTTTTATGATGAAAGCGGTGTAAAAGGCACACGCGTTTATTTATCGCCTCCGACAGGATTTAGTTGGGGTGACAATAAATCAGCTGCCGCCGCGAATTGGCAGAAAACAGACGAGCCGGGGGTTTACGAAAGTAAGGTCAGTTTCACTTTTACCGATGCCGACGTTAATGGTAAATGGTTTTTAACCCTAGGTCATATACTTGACGTAAACAACGCTGTCCGATTTTGGCTACGCGAGAGTGAAATTGAAGCTGCGGGCTTTAACCCACATATCATCGTCGCGAATGATAAAGTCTCTGAGGGCGTTAACCCTGAAATAAAATCTATTACGATTTCAGACACTGAAGTTAATGTAAATACAGGCGATAAAACGGTTAATATAGCCGTAGAAGCTTATGACCAATCAACAATGTCTAAAGGTGTAATTAGGGTTTCGCCACCTAGCCAGTATAAATCACTTGCGATAAAACAGGCTGAGTCATCTGATTGGCAAGAAACGGATGTCGAAGGAGTTTATCGTTCGAATTACTCTTTTACCTTTACCAATAAAGATCTACCAGGTGAATGGTTTGTTGCCTCTGCGATGCTCACTGATAGCAATGGAAATATGGGCGCTTACAATCGAGGCCACTTTAATCAGCTCGGTCTACCTTCCGTTATTACGGTTAAAAATCAAACCGAACTAGATATTGTGCCACCAAGTATCGACCATATTGCTTTCTCATCAAACCAGCTAAACTCAACGAATGGTGAGCAAAACGTTACTTTAACCGTCACGGCTTCAGATATATCTGGCATCGCCAAAGGTTACTATTCTCTCAGGGCACCGGAAGGCTCCGAGGCAAAAGATAAACTCTTCACCATAGAACAGTGGCAACAAGGCAGTGATCAGAATGCGTTTGTTGGCACTACAAGCCTAAATTTCAGCAATGATGACTTGCAAAAAGGTCAAGGTGTCTGGCAGTTAGATGCCAACATTCAAATAGATTCTGCGGGCATTTATAGCCAAGGAGCGAAAGCCCGAGAATTAACAACGTTAGGCGCCACGCCTTATATCTTTGTTGATGAAGAGCAGATCAGTGAAATCTCAGTGAAGAATATAACGGGAGCAACACAGGTAAAAACCGGAGTAAGCAACCAAGTTACGCTAGAAATAACTGAAAACACATTGTCCAGTTTACCACGCCTATTTGATCTTTACCTCGATGCTGACACCGCAATCAAATTGGATTTCCATTCTATAGATCAAGGATATACAGTTAACTGCATCGACCAAAGTAACAGTCGCTTATGTAGTTTTTCTGGCGCGTCTGATATTAAGTCAGTCCAAGTTTCGTTTACTGTAACGCCTAGCGAAGCTGGCGTGTTCGCACCCACTGTTCGCTTTTCGTCAGAAGCCCCTGAATTAGACTACACAGACAACAAAGTCGCATTTCAGGTAACAGGCTATGAACCACAGCAATTTAGTGTCGTGTTTAAGAACTGGGATGGAAGCGTGCTTTCTACTCAAACTATTGAAGAAAATAGTGCAGCAACGGCTCCTCAAGTTCCGCCCCGAGAAGGTTATACATTTACTGGCTGGAATACAGACTTTAATGATGTCAATCAAGATCTTACCATTACGGCACAATTTGAGATTAACAAGTATCAAGTGAAGTTTGTGGATTGGAATGACACCGTCATCAAAGCAGCAGAAGTTGCTCATGGACAAGCAGCAACGCCGCCCACTGAGCCAAAACGAGATGGTTATACATTTACCGGTTGGGATCTAGCTTTTGACCAAGTCACCAGTGAGCTGGTTGTAAAAGCACAGTACAAAGCGAACTCAACGCCAACGACGACCGATAAGGAAGATAAAGGCGGTTCAGGTGGTGCGTTCGGCTACTTGTTTATTCTACTGAGTAGCGTCATGGTTGCAATTAGACGCAGAACATTACGCTCGCGCTAACTGGAAAACATCTTAAGGGAAGAATAGACTCAACCAAGTAGCCGATTGAGTCTATTCTATTTAGCTATAGCAGTGTGATTACCAAGAGATACTGACGGTATAAGTACCAAGCGATTTTGACGTAATCACACTATCAATGTTACCTTCATTCTACAAAGCGGCCGTTCATCCAACCATTTCTGGCCCATTTTAATTTAACGTAATTACTCAATAGCAGATCGTAGTATAGAAATCACAGTACATTTCCTTATGACTGATAGCTATGGAGTGGTGTTTGAAAGCTCACCAACTTTTTTCGTTTCTTTGTTCAGCGTGGCATGGAAGCTTTGCTTTACGAGCTTGTTGAGTTCGTGAACGCTAGAGTTGCCCCAAAGGCTACAAGTCCGACACCGCAGGTTTGATTAACTCTGTTTCCAACTCTTTGAAAAACAGATAATACTTTTTCAGAAGTGACAAGAAATGCGATCAAACAGAACCACAAGATATGTAATACAGAAATGTATAGCCCATAAATCAACGCAAAGTATGAACTATTATCATTGTGCGGGGAGATAAGCTGACTAAATATACTTAGAAAAAACAGCATTGTCTTTGGATTCAGCATATTACAAAGAAAACCCTGTGTAAAATATTTGCGTGCGTTGTCATTCTGCAGCGATATCGATACAGTCTTGCAATCAAATTTAAGTTTTGAACAAAAGATGCCTGTAATCCCTAAGTAAATCAAGTAGGCTGAACCCGCGTATTTAATCATGCTAAACAATATTATGTTCTGTGATAATAAGTGACCAATTCCCAATATTGAGTAAGTAATATGAATACAGACACCTATCCCGATACCAAGTCCGGTCAATAACCCGGCTTTCCTTCCATTGTTAATACTGTTTTTTAACACCAAAACAAAGTCAGCGCCGGGACTTACAACGATTAACAATCCCAAAACTATATAGCTTGTTATCTCCACATTCATTCTCTAATATTGTCGATTTAGGATTATTGTAAGTATTTTTTTAGCCAGATATAATCGAAAAAAACGCATAAATTATGTGAGAAAAAATCACAGATGAGACACCTTAAAGCCTTTCATGTTTTTCATATCGCCGCAGAGTCTTCCAGCTATAGTGTGACGGCAGATAAGCTTCACATAACTCATGGAGCAGTGAGTAAGCAGATTAAATTATTAGAAACTTACCTTTCTCTGCCACTGTTTTACAAAAAAGGCCGGGGAATGGTGCTTACCCCAGATGGAGAGTTACTTAAGCAATATACCAATGTGGCTTTTGATGCATTAGATCAAGGTATTATTAAGTTAAGAAGTACCAAAAATAATTATCTTGAAATATCATGCGAGCCTACATTAACCATGCGCTGGCTTATGCCCAGACTTTCGGACTATTACAACCTATCTGGAACTGATATAAGGTTATCTACTGCTGGGGGCCCTATCACGCTAGGAGAAGCTGGCTTGTCGATGGCAATTCGTCGAGATGACTTTGATATACCCTCAGATTATGTAGTACAAAAGTTAGTTGAAGAATGGGTCGGTCCTGTTTGTTCTAAAGAGTACTGGAATAAGGTTCAACATGATTATTCGAATATAACCCTGCTTCACAGTAAGACACGCCCAAGCGCATGGAACAATTGGTTGATGAAATCAAACAATGGAATTCATCTAAACAAGTCTAATCAATCATTTGATCATTTTTACTTCTGTCTACAGGCAGCCGCAGATGGACTTGGAGCTGCAATTGGCTCATACCCTCTAGTTGCAGATGATTTGACTAATGGAAGGCTGGTTGCACCTTTCGGCTTTATTTTATCGGGGCATAATTACGTATTACTGCGGCAATCAAGCGAATTAGGAACGAAAGAGGAGCACTTTCAGCATTGGCTTAAAAATAAGCTTTCTAAGTGTGTACCTGACAATTAGGAGTTTTCCATCTTCGATTCAGACAGAGCAGGCTAAGGTGCTTGCGCGACTGCGCTTGTCTGCTGTAACCAACCTTTCTTGCAAAGAGCCCTTTAATCGCACTATTTTCTAGGCTGGCTTCAGCATACATTTTTTGAGCTTAAGGTTTTCTTCTACAAGCTTTTTAACATCAGAAGCCTTCGTAACACCATACTTCTACTTCCAGTTGTAAAACATACCATTGCTAATGCCGTGTTTACGACATACGCCCTCACTTTCATAACTGAGTCAGCTTCTTTTAGCACAGCAATGATCTTTGATTCGGTAAACGTGATTTTTTTATAAATTAGTCTCCGCTTTAATGATTGCAGAAAACTCCAATTATGGATGTCTCATTTTATAGAAAGGTGACAATACAACACTCCAATACAGCGCATAAACTCAACTTGATTGGATAAGTTAAAATCAAAATACTACTCATTTATGCACCTAAATAGGAAAAAGTAGATATTTTTTTCGTTCCACCTTTGACAATTATTAATATACAGCTAACTTTGTTGCCAACCTGTTTCAAAGGTTAATTTTAAAATAATTATAAATAGAAACAATAAGATGAAAAAAACACTACTTACTTTGTCTATCATGTCGACGTTTGGTGCTACTACAGTTTTTGCACAAGATGCAACGTATCAAGGCGCAGCCGTGGATGCGGAAATTGCGAATACCTGCATCGTGCGTTTTAAAGATGATGTTTCAAAGTTTGATGTTGAAGGTAAAGCGCGTGGCATGGTCGCAAAAGCGAATGCACAAGCGAAACATGTCTATAAAAACACCATTAAAGGCATGGCCGTGAACATGAGCTGTGACAAAGCTAAATCTGCGTTTGCAGGAAATAGCGATGTGATGCGCTTTACTCCCGATGGTAAAGTGTATGCAAGCCCAGCAAAGGCAAAGGGAAAACCAGGTGGTGGTAGTAACCCACAAACAACACCTTGGAGTGTAACGCGTGTTGGTGGTCCTGTGAATGGCAACGGTTATACCGCTTGGGTTATTGATACTGGTATCGACTTAGATCATCAAGATTTGAACGTTGACGCAAGCCGCGGTTTCTCTGCATTTTCTAGCGGTAGAAATGCAGGCATGGACGACGGCAACGGCCACGGCACACACGTTGCGGGTACGATTGGCGCGCTCGATAACGATATTGATGTAGTGGGTGTTGCAGCTGGCACCACTGTAGTTCCAGTAAAAGTGTTAGATGCTCGCGGCTCAGGCAGCTGGTCAGGTGTTTTAGCTGGTGTCGATCACGTTGCGGTCAATGCAAGTCCTGGCGACTGCGCAAATATGAGCTTGGGTGGCGGCTTCAACCAAGAACTAAATGATGCTGTTGAAAGCGCAGCTCAACAATCTGGTGCTTTCTTTGTGGTAGCCGCTGGTAACGAAAGCCAGCATGCGGCAAATGTATCTCCAGCTAGTGCTTCACACAACCGCGTATTCACTATTTCAGCGACCGACTCAAATGACCGTTTTGCAAGCTTTTCAAATTATGGCAACCCACCTGTAGACTATGCAGCTCCTGGTGTTGGCATTTTATCACTTAAAAATGGTGGCGGAACAACGACGATGTCAGGCACTTCAATGGCTTCACCTGCCGCCTGTGCTGTGATCATGATGCGAAATGGTAACCCTGGTACTGATGGTAAAGCATCAAACGATCCTGATGGCAATGCAGATAGCATCGTTCATCTTTAATATAGCTTAGAGAGCACCTAATGGTGCTCTTCTCCTCTCCCGAGTCTCCTTCCCTGCTCAATAAACTATTGTTACAAATAAACACGCCCTATTCTGGAGCTGATGCTTAGTATGTTGCTAAACTGAGCACAACAATAACAATCAAATTTACTGGAATCGCTATGTCATTACAAAAATGGGGAGGCGTCGCCGCACTCACAGAAGCCGCGACTTATTTATTTGGCTTTGTATTATTTTTTGGGGTTTTGGACTCAAGTGAGCACAATACGCCAGCGCTTTATCTAGATTTCTTTGTGCAAAATCGCGATACCTTTTTTCTTGGTTATATCGTAATTGGGATTATTTTCAGTTTTGCCCTGATTGTGTTGGTGCAAGCAATTCATCAACGCTTTAACACAATGTCACCTGACTGGATGAAGTTTGCAAGCGTTGTTGGCTATATTTGGGCGGCGATTGTCCTTGCCAGTACTATGATTTTTTTAACCAGCATTGAAGCGATTGCAAAATTTTATGAGATGGATCCTTCGCTTGCATTAACAGTCAATCGCACCATTTCGATAGTGGTAGATGCACTTGGCGGTGGCATTGAATTGGTTGGCGCAATTTGGGTGCTTACAATCAGTTGCGTCGGTCTCAAGCATAAAATATTTAGTCCACTGCTACATTATTGGGGTTTGCTTGTGAGTCTAGCTGGGATTTTAACTTTATTTTCAGGTTTATCTTACCTTGCCAAAAACCCATTTTTTGAGGTTACTACGGCTATATTTGGTCTTGGACAAATCCTATGGTTTATAGGATTAGGCGTGATGCTATTGAGGAATAAGACACCATCAGAGGTTGCTCCCGACTAAGTTAAGGCACAACCACTGCTGGAATAATATCCCCAAAAGTGATCGCCAAAGCCACGCGTTTACTCAGGTTCTGGTAATACTGGTGGAGTGCTATCCATATAAGTCAAAAAGTTAGCCCAAAGTGTATGGGTTCTGGTTTTAACTAATTCCTTACGACACTCGAGCGCCATCACACCGCGAATAGTGCCTTCTCGCCATTGGGTATATACCGCGCCACAGTGTGCATCGAGGTAGCTTTGCCACGCCAACTGCGAGGCTTTTATCGCTTCCACCAGTTGCTCATCAAAAGCATTATGTTCAAGGCTTTTTTGGTAGTAACGTTCAAGTGCTTCGGTTCGCGCGTTAAGCTCGCTCATTGCACACTCGTTGATGTCTATGGTTGAGATAGGGTTTTCACACACATCTCCTCCCGCCAACGCGATTTGGCAATTTAATAAAAACAATACAGCCGCAATTAGTTTCATGGTATTTCCTTTTGCGTTTAACCTTTAATGAGTTTCAACATATTACCGATGGAGTCGAGGTTAATTCCCCCCATCAGCTCTGGATTATTCAACGCGTAGAGGTAATCCTCTATTAAGGTGCAATCAATCTCGTCACGCAGTTCAACAAACCCAGCCCAATTTTCGAGGTCATCTTCGTCGATTTCACCGCTGAGATATTTTGCTAATACCACACTTAACATCGCCTTGCTGATAGCGAGCGATACTGCGCTGTTATCGCTCAATAGTATATCTAACGCCTGCGCTTTGTGTGGGCCGAATGTAACAAATTCGGCCAGTGCTTGTTGCTTATTCATGATTTTTCTCCAGCTCTGCGACCAAAGCAAATAACTCACTCAGCCCAGCTTGCTGTTGCTCGACTTCTTGCGCCGCAAAGCCTAAGCGAATATGACTTAAACTACTAGCCTTATCGAGAGTAAATTCAGGCTCACATTGTACGTAAATCCCTTTTTCAAGCGCTTTTTCAGATAATTTCGAGACGTCGCGTTTGCTGTTTACCCAATACGCCATACCGCCTTGTGGAATTTCAAAGTCGATATCTAACTTAGCTTTAAGCTCGCTTAGGTGCTGCGCCATCGCGTGATGGCGTACTTGATAGGATTTGGTCATGCGGCGTAAATGGCGCTCAAACCCGCCCTCTTCCATCCAGTAAGCCACAGCCAACTGGGTAAGCGCATCATTTTTGTGATTAAGTAGCTGCTTACGTGCTACCAATTGCGCAAGCACATCTGTCCGCGCACTCATATAGCCCACACGAGCACCGGCAAACATGATTTTTGAGAAGGTAGAGATATAAATCACAATACCACTTGGATCGCTTGCCGCCATAGGCTGTAACGGTGGGCAGAGATAATGAAACTCATGGTCGTAATCGTCTTCAAGAATAAACACGCCATACTGCTGGCACAGCTGATAAATCGCCATTCGCCTCGGTACGGATAACGTGACCGTCGTAGGGTATTGATGCAGCGGTGTTAAATACAGCAGCTTCACCTTGTTTTGTTCAAGGCAGCGCGCCAAGGCCTCCACTTTAATACCTTCTGCGTCTTGGGCTAATGCAAAAACTTCAGCGCCCGCATTGGTAAAGGCGTGCCGAGCAGGTGGATAACCAAGCATCTCGATGGCAACACCATCACCTGGATTAATAAATGCATTTGCCACCAAAGAAAGCGCTTCTTGGGAGCCATTACAAATCAGTAAATCATCACATACTAGTCCCCTTGCTCGGCGCAAATAAGCCTGAATTTGGGATTTCAGTAACTCGCACCCCGCAATGTCTGAATAGTGAAAGTGACTGACATTGGTTTTGCGACACGCCTTTACCAAAAACCGCTTAAACTCATCATAGGGAAAGGCATGAAGATCTGGTAAGCCCCCTGCAAAACTATAGCGGTAGGCCGTACGCTTAGTGCTGCTTACTGGAGTCAGTGTTTTAGCAAATTGCGGCACGATTTGTGGTGTAGAAGGCACTTTAGTGTCTATCTGTTGGCTACTGAAAATAGGTAGTTCAGTATTGACTCGATAGCCGCTACGCTCTTTGACCACCAGCCAGCCTTCAGCTACCAAGTTTTGTAGCGCATTCATCACCGTATGCCGATTCATACCATGTAACTCAGCCAGCTTTCGGGCCGAAGGAAGTTTGTCACCGGGTGTGAGTTTACCCTCAGTAATGGCGCAGCGTAAAACATCTGCTAAGCGTTTATGTTTAGCATCTTGAGACTGTGTTTTTGGGCTAATAGAAATCAAAACTGGTCTAATTAAATTATTAAATCTGGTTGTTTTATATCAACCAAAATCAGCGCAATATGCAAGCATTAAAAACACAGAATGAATGGAATATTGATGCTTTCAAAACAAACACTAGAATCCAATCGCGTTAAGCTCACCCCACTTGAAGCCGCGCATTTACCTGAGTTATTGGCTCGAGGCAAAAAAGCCGAGATCTGGAAATGGGTATTTAACAATTATTGTCGCGATCAAAAAACAATAGAGCAATGGTTTTACGGTTCAGCGCAGTTTGACGAAAGCGAACAACTTGTTGTTGCAATCATCGATAAAGACTCAGGTAAACTGGCTGGTAATAGCCGCTTGTTTAGACTTGATAAACTCAACCTAAGTGCCGAGATCGGCCATACTTTTATTGGTACTGAATTTCAACGCACGCATGTTAATACCCACGCCAAATACCTGTTGCTCAAATATGCCTTTGAGGCGATTGGACTGGTACGTGTGCAATTTCAAACGCATGAATTTAACCATAAGTCTCGTAATGCCATCGCACGTCTCGGTGCCCATTTTGAAGGATTGTCGTTAAAAGATAGGCGCCTGCCCGACGGAAGTTACCGTAATACAGCACGATTCGCCATCACCGACGCGATGTGGCCTGAAGTGAAAGCGAGGTTGGAGGAAAAGTTATGAGCTACCCTAGAAACTACTACGTTGAAAGCAATCCAAACATACTCAGATCTGTGATCACAAAACACCCGCTGGCCACGCTGACGGTGATACAGGAAGGCAAGATAAACACCGTTTTTGTACCGCTAACATTAAGTGATGATCATGCTTATTTGCTCGGACACGCTACAAAAGATAACCCAATTTTCCACGCGGACGGTGTTATTCAAGCAGTTTTCCACTGTGAAGATCATTACCTCTCACCCGCGGTTATCCCTGACATTAAGCTCCCCACGTGGTTGTACGCAAATGTGATAGTTGAAGGTGAACTCGCGCTTATTGCTACTGATGATGAAAAATACGCGTCAATGCAAGCCCAAATAACGCATTTTGAGCAGTTTTCAAATAGTGATTGGCAGCTTGATAGCGTGCCTGCCAATCAACGCCAATCACTGTTTAACGCCATTAACTTTTTCAAGGTTAAAATCAATTCGATGCATGGCGCTTTTAAGTTAAGCCAAAACCAGTCGAGTGACATTCGCGCTAAAATCAAAACACATTTACAGCCGCTAAAACCTGCGATGTACAGCTTGCTTGTATAAATATAGTGACAAAAGTTTAATTTTTCGTTACCTTCCTCATGACGCAAGTCTACACGTCACGTTATCTTTCATTAAAGAGGCTTTGGACAAGAGCAAATTATGGAAGGTTTTAGCTACTTATTACAGACTTTATTTTAAGGAGAAAATAATGAAGGCATTACCTATTTTAGCATCACTGCTCATCCTCAGTGGTTGCGCAACAATAGATTATTCTAAAATAGAATTAAGCACTGCATCACTGTCCAATCTGGAAGTTGAAGAAATTGGCAACTTACAGCAACGAAAACATGAAATTAAGATTTCTTTCGATTACGCCATTGAGAATTTCAGTCCAGAAAACAAGCTATATATTTGCTCAGTTTTATTTGCCAACATCGATGGGACATCCGTAACTAGCTTCAAAGGTACGAGTCACCCTTGCATTCTTAACGATACGACTGGAAGCGTTTCTATTACTTGGCCTACGCCTGTAGATAAAAGCCTCAATGCACCTAAAATGGTACTTTCCAGGCTGAAATATCCAATCGAGTATTTCGTTACTATCCATCAAAAAACAGGTAAAGACTCAAGCGAATTGATTGGCAAGTCTGAAACACTAATCAGTAAACTATAAACCGCTAGACTGGGGTCAAAGCGCAACATGTCAACTCTGTACTCCAGCCAACCAATGTTTGCGTCAATGAAAAACACAGGTTGATAGACTTTGCGCTCACACTAAATATCTAGCGCATCTAAAATCAAGCGCTGAAAACCTCTCCTTGCGAATGCTAAACGTATGAATCTTTAGTACATTCAAGCTCATATTGCATTCATGATTAAGATGCTTCAATGGTAAAATCAGCAAGCAATTTCGATTTCCATGCGTTATTTCAAAAACCTAATAACAAAATTTATTTTGATGATGCAGAAGTGGCCGGGCCTGATGGCTGTGCTGGCTTTTTGTAGCGGTATCGCGAGCTTTATTTTAGTTGAACGGAAAGAGTCGTTTTCACAGATCATCGCTCTGCTTTTACTCACCAGTTGGCTGTGGCTTATTATTGATAACTGGCTTCGCGACCAAGTGGAGCAACGTTTTGGTATTGTGTTGTCACCCAACTTTATGCGCTTTGCCCTACAAATGGTGCAACAGGAAAGTCTATTCTTCGCACTACCTTTTTTCTTGGCTGCCACAACATGGAATCATCCACAGGCTGCATTTACCTGCTTAATTGCACTCTGCGCGTTTATCTCCGTTGTGGACCCGATATATTACAAAAAGCTAGCCCGGCACAATGTGCTGTTTATGGTATTCCATAATTTTGCCTTATTTGTTGTGATTTCAGTTACGCTTCCTATTTTACTTCATCTTACAACCGACCAAAGTATACAAATAGCGCTAGTCACCGCCATTATTCTTACCCTACCGAGTCTTGGCAATGTCATGCCACACGCAAGATGGTGGCGTTTTCCCTTATTGGCTCTGCTACTAAGTGCGCTTAGCACTGGCTTGTGGCAGCTACGTAGCTGGGTTCCCCCTGCGGCCTTAAGACTCACCGACATAGCACTGGCTTATGAGGTTGATAGGCAACAACGAAAGCCTATGAACAGTCTCCAACACCTCGATACCCATTCGCTTCACGAACAAGGCTTGTATAGTTGGAGCGCGGTAAAAGCACCACGGGGGCTAAACGAAAAAATCTTTCACGTATGGGTACACAACAAACAGGTGGTTGACCGAATCCCCTTAAATATTAGCGGTGGACGCGAGGAAGGCTATCGTGCTTGGAGCCATAAAACCAACTTTCCCGCCGACTCAACAGGTAAATGGGAGGTGCACGTTGTCACCAATTCAGGACAACTGATTGGCCTAACAAAATTTACTGTTTCTCTTTAGGAAGTTTTAAGGAATTACAATCAATTACCGAGGCGCGGTGATAGCGTTATTATGATATGGTTTAGCGCCTCTTTTTTAACTCAAGGAAGTCTATGACTGATTTTTCCGTTTTACCGGACGAAAACTCAAAACGATTTGTTGCTGTGCTCAATAAAAAAGTTGAACTTGGTCGGCTTTTTAATGCGCTTGGCCATATGACCGCTGGGCTCATTGACCAAATTGGTAATACTGATGAGCTCTGCTTTTTACCGTATCAAGACAAAGATGGTGGTATTCACCCTTCGATTTCGCACTACCCATTTATTGTGCTTAAAGCAGATAACAGTAATAAAATCAGAAAAGTGCGAGCAGAGCTTGTGGCTCGTAACATCCCTTTTACCGACTTTACAGATACCATGATTGTTGGCACATCCGAACAGCAAGTAAGTGCAACCGCTGAAACATCAGAACAAGACTTAGAGTACTTTGGCATTTGCATGTTTGGCGATAGCGCGGAGCTTAAAGAATTTACTGGGAAATTCAGCTTGTTTAAATAACCCGAGGCTTATTTTTGGTATTACTGATTTTGTTATAGTTTAGATTTAATTTATGAAACGATTTTCAAGTATTGCGTTGGTAATTGTTGTATTACTAGTCATCCTTAATATGAGTAATTTGCCTTGGGAGTTAAGATTTGCAGCTCCTCAGCATAATTACCTTTTCGTTATGATACTGGCCATCATCTTACCCGCTTCAGTGTTGTTGTGGTCGTTATGTCGACGCATCAAGTTACTCAAAGTGTCTGGCTTCTTAGTCGCTTTGGCAGCAGCAGTGCCGAGTTTCATCGTATTCATCTTTGCCGCTGGTGATTATTCCGAGATCAAACAAAGCGGCGTTGACAACTCCTTTGCCGAACTTAATCGACTGAATGTCAATGACGATAACTATGTGCTTTACCGAACCGACCGCGGAGCCACCACCTCATATGGTTTAGTTTTACGCTTAGAGCGAGAAATCGGATTTGGTATTCATGCAGTAAAGGTCGTTCACAGCAAATACAAAGCCGCAGAAGGTCAGCTGGAGTTGCTTTCTGAGAGCCAAATAAAAATGCAGATCCAGCCTTATGATACGCAAGACCAAATGGAAGTGGTGGTGTTAGATATTTAAAATACTTTCTATCTCTATTGCGTGAAATACATGATAAAAGCAACAAGATCGCTGTGTCAAACAGCTCCTACTGCGTAGCGTAAATACGCGTGTAGGAGATGTATGGACTCCTCCCCCTTAACGGGAGAGTACGGTATAAAGATATTGCAAAACACTTTTACCAAATA
>NZ_JANHZS010000044.1:0-20699 GCF_041414765.1 Pseudoalteromonas sp. DY56-GL79
CAAGAGCCCGGATATAAGCACGCAATCACACTAATAATGCTAAAAGTGGCTTGTACAATTGGAGGAGTCCATATAAGCCGCTTTACGCGGCGAGGTTGTTGAAAAGCTCGCGGGGTGAACCCGCAGACAAAACCACTCTGTTTTGTGGGAGCCGCTTTACGCAGCGAGCTTGTCCTATACTTAAGTTAGCACTTATTAATGAACTCAAGGAGAGAGTCATGCCACATAGCTGCCGTTTAAGGAAAGGCCGAGTTTCATCAGCCGGTCAATATTATGCAATCACCATTTGCTGTAAAAACAAAATAGCTGTTTTTAATAACCTCGCAGTCAATCAAGTTGTTATTCGCGAAATTTATCACCTTGAGCAGGATAACTTTATCAAATTAATTGCCTACACACTGATGCCAGATCATTTACATCTCCTGTTTCAACTAATGGATGTGTTTTCTTTGTCTGATGCCATTCGGTCTTTAAAAGGAAGAACGGCAACTAAGCTAAGAACAATGAATATTCGGCAGCTATGGCAAAAGGGTTTTTATGACACCTGTATTTTGCATAACACTATGTTAAGAAACCAAGCAAGATACATAGTTGCAAACCCGCTTCGGGCAGGGTTGGTAAAACAGATTGGTGATTATCCTTATTGGAATTGTATTTATTTAAGCAATGGGATTGGGGATTTATAAAGTTGGTGATACCTGTTTTAGGAAAAGATCGCGATGTAAAATCGCTCCTACCAGCAATATAAAATCTCTGTGGAAGCCGCTTTACGCGGCGAGATTGTTGAAATGATCGCGATGTAAAATCGCTCCGACCAACAACATAAAACCTCTGTGGGAGACGCTTAACGCGGCGAGATTGTTGAAATGATCGCGGGGTAAACCCGCTCCTACCAGCAATATAAAACTTTTGTGGGAGCCGCTTTACGCGGCGATCTTTTTTATTTACCGCCTATCGCTTCTTTGGCGAACAGGTGTTTGATTGGGCCGAGGTTGTCGACCAAGCTCAGGCCCACACCGCGTACTAGCTTTTTCAACGGGTGATTGCCTTCAAAAAGTTCTTTCAGCCCTTGCATCATGGCAATATGCTTTTGAGCATCTGCTTTTCTGCTGCGCTCATATTGGCGCAGTATCCGTGTGCTGGCAAATTGCTCTTGCGGTGCAGATAATAGCGTGATCAGATACGCAGCGTCTTTTAGCCCTAAATTCATGCCAAGACCTGCAAGCGGGTGAATGGTATGTGCCGCGTCGCCCATTAAAACGATGCGCCCTTGCACCCATTGTTTTGCATAGCGCATGGTCAATGGAAAAACATGTCTTTCGCTAATCAATTCACACACGCCGCACTGCATATCAATTGCAGCACTCAACGCTTTATTAAACGCCTCGATTGGCATGGCTTGTAGCTGCTTTGCTTTATCCGGTGCGGTAGACCATACAATTGAATGAGTATGTGGATCATCAAGCGGCAAAAAGGCCAGCGGTCCATCAGGGAGGAACACTTGTCTTGCCGTTGCATCATGAGGCGCTGCAGTTTTTATCGTTGCAACCAGCGCATGGTGGTCATAATCCCAATAGGTGATTGGCATATTAAACTGCTGGCGAATAGCCGAACGTGCGCCATCAGCCGCCACCACAAGCTTTGCCATCACCGGCTCACCAGTGGCTAAGGTTAACAGCACATCGGTGTCTGTTTGGTGCAAGCTTTGGTATTTTGTGCTCCACATCAGCTTGGCCGATTGCTGTGCTTCAAGTGCTGTTAACAGCGCAAAACGAATGGCGTCATTTTCAATGATATGACCAAGCTCAGGTAAGTCTAGCGATACATTATCAAAGGCGATTTTACCAAAGCTGTCTTTATCTCGTACATCCATACGAGTATATGCTGCGGCGCGCTGCGCTTTAATATCTGGCCACACGCCCAAGCGCTCAAATAGAGCCTGGCTTGCAGCGCTTATTGCGCTCACGCGTGCGCTGTATTCTTGTGCCAATGGCGTTGGCTTTTCACCACTGTCTAGCACTAGTACCGAGATATTTTGCTGCGCAAGCCCCAGCGCCAGCGTTAACCCAACACATCCACCACCAACAATACAAACTTGAACTTGTTGCATGCCAACTCCTTTATCCTTTATATCCCATCAATTGCTTGGCCAGCGGCGCTCTTGCTGTTTTGGACAGCGCCATAGTGAGTAGACCTAAACTACGGCCTAAGGCTAAGACTCTTGATGAGTTTGAAAATAGTTGAACGAGCGCATCGGTTAATGCCATCACCGTATTAATATCTTGCGCTCGCGCCAGTTGATAAGCACGCGTAAATTGAAAACTGCCCCACTCTTCGGACGCAATCGCCTGACATTGTGAGGTTAGTACTTGAATATCTCGTAGACCTAAATTAAAGCCCTGCCCTGCAATGGGATGAATGGCATGCGCCGCATTGCCAATCACCACCACGCGATGATGAGTGAGTTGCTCTACTCGCCCAAGCACCAGCGGATAGCTTGCTCTCATGCCCACTTGCACAAAGCGCCCGGCGCGATAACCAAAGGCTTGCTGCAATGCAGCTAAAAACTCGTGTGCTGTCATCGCTTCAAACTCGCTGAGTTGCTCATTTGGCATACACCACACCAGTGAATAGCGATTATCACTCATTGGCAGAAGTGCCATCGGGCCATGTTCAGTAAAACGCTCGAACGCCTGACCACGATGTGCCGTGTCGATTTGCACATTGGCAATCAATGCACCTTGCTCGTAGCCTATGCTATCAAAGCCGATATTGAGCTTAGCCCGTGTGGGAGATTGCGCGCCATCCGCAACAACCAGTAATCGACTTTGTAATTGCTCGCAATTATCGAGCGTCAGTTCAATCTGCTCTGGTTGTTGATGTAAATGCGCCACTTGGTTTGGGCAAAACAGTGCAATATCAAGATTGCTCAACTGCTCGTGTAAAAAGCTGCCATAGGGATTGACTTCAACTACATAGCCTAACGCTTTTTGGTTGTAGTCTTCAGGGTTTATCCACGCTTTACCGAAGTGACCTCTGTCTGAAACATTCACTTGTGTGATTGGCTCAACGTACTGCCACTCGGGATTAAATAGATTTAGCTCGCCCAAAAATGCGACCGATTGCGCAGCAAGCGCAATACTACGGTCGTCAAAACTTGGATGCTGCTTACCTTTGGGCGCAAAGGCTTCAATAACCGCAATCTTTGCCTGCGGAGAGACTTTTTTTATGGCGATGGCGGCGCTGGCTCCTGCCATACCCCCACCAACCACGACGACATCAAACTGTTGCACGCAAAGTGTCCACTAGTTATTCATTAATGCTTCTATTTCTGCGATGGTTTTTGGCACCAGTACGGTTAAATTTTCATAACCTGACTCAGTGACCAACAAATCATCTTCGATACGAATACCAATTCCTTTGTACTCATCAGGAACTTGCGCATCTTCGTCAAAATACAGGCCTGGCTCAATGGTAAGTACCATGCCAGGTTCAAATGGACGATCCGCTTCATCTAACTTGTATTCACCGACATCGTGAACATCAAGACCTAGCCAATGACCTAAACCATGCATGTAAAATGCTTTGCATGCCTGCGCTTCTACGAGTTCATTAACATCGCCCGCAAGAATGCCTAAATCTACTAGCCCTTGAGTCAATACGGTCATCGCCACTTGATTGGCTTTGACTAATGTACCACCCGGTTTTACTTCGCCAAAGGCCGCATTTTGCGCCGCCAATACCAATTCATAAATCTTGCGTTGCGCATCAGTAAACTGGCCGTTTACTGGGAAAGTACGAGTTATATCAGCTGCATAGCCTTCAAGCTCACAACCCGAATCAATCAGTACTAAGTCGCCGTCCTGTAGCGCATCACAATTGTCGGTGTAGTGTAAAATCGTCGCATTGATGCCGCTGCCAACAATAGTGCCATAGGCTGGGTGGCGCGCACCGTTCATTGCGTAATGATGATGAATTTCGGCTTCAAGCTGGTATTCCGTTGCGCCCGGCTTCGCAAACTGCATCGCACGTTTGTGCGCCTCAGCACTAATTCTGCCCGCTTCGCGCATAATGGCAATTTCAGTATCCGACTTAAATAAGCGCATTTCATGGACGAGTGGGCGAATATCTTTGATGATCTCAGGGGCGCGATAGCCCTTTTTCGGTGCGCCACGCAATGTACTTAGTAACAGCCAAACCTTATCATCAAAGGCGCTATATGTGCCTTGTCCGTAGAATAATACCTTGCGACCATTCACGAGATTTAAAAGCTCGTCGTCTAAGTCACTCAGCGCAAAGGTTTGGTCAAGTTCAAGTTGCGATTTAGCTTGCTCATAGCCCATCCGGCGACCATGCCAAATCTCAGCAACCTTATCTTTATTACGACAAAACAGCGTAGACTGCGCATTGCCGTCTCTGTCTTTCGTAAGCACCAAAACCGCATCCGGCTCTTTGAATCCCGTCAGGTAAAAAAAGTCACTATCTTGGCGAAACGGAAATTCGGTGTCGCGGCTACGGGTTAACTCTACTGCCGCAGGAATAATCGCTACGGCATTGTTATCTAATGCCGCAATAAGACGCGCACGGCGTGCTACAAACTCGCTGTTTTTTATCATAATTAATGTATCGTCTTTGATGTGCTAACGGACTGGGGATCTTTACCCATTTCAGCAAAGCATAACAGTGTAGAAACACGCACATATTCTACCACTTCGAGCAGTGCTTCTTTATCGTCGTTGCTGTCTTCAAAACCAGTATCAAGCTTAGTTATTTCGCTAAAGTCGTTAATCACTTCTTTAACATCTGCAGATAACTTACCGTAATCTTTTTGCTTTAAACCAAAGCCTAGTAAAAAGCCTGATACCCAAGCAATCAGTGCGTTAGCTTGGTCATGTAATGATTCATCTTCTGGCGGTAAATACAGTTCAAACTGGAACTCACCGTCGTTAAAGTGCTCGGCAACTTGCTTATATAAGTCGATGCAAAATTCTCTAATTGGCGCCGAAAACTTTTGACCGTCGTTAAATACGTCGCTCAATAGCCCTAAATACTCTGAATCTTCGATATTCAGACCACAGGCCAATAGCCCAGAAATGGTGCCGTGAACTTCGGCAGGGGCAATAAATAATTCGTGTTTTTCTAATAGCAATTGAGCTTGCTGGTAGTCTTTGAATTCGCTCATAAATACATTCCCAAGCAATTGATACTCCAATGCTACCACCGCAGCCTTTGCAACTCCAACGAATTGTATGATCAACCTCAAGGCTGCTTTAGATTTCACCAATTTGGTAAAACTAATATTGCGAATGAGTGGGCTTATGAGAGATGAAGGGATTTAGAGCAAGCCCAAAATCCCTTTAACCATGCCGGATTAGCTTTATTTACCGCTCGCGTTGATCTCGATAAGTTCCGACAGCGTTTCTGGATTTTGCGCCATAGCCATAGATAATTGCTGCCCCAGAGCCATCATACTTTGACTTTGTGGTACCGAAACAGATATAGCAAGTGACTCCATTCCATTGGCAAAGTCATTCACAGCCGTTTGAATTTCAGCAGGTAGCATCATCATTTGTAGTTGCTGGGCAACAATCGCCTGAAAGTCAGCCTTGCTCATGCCCTGCTGAGCAATTTCAGACTCAAGTAACTGAGGCAAGGTGCCTGCATTGTCAATATTTACAGCAAGCGATTTAAATTCGAGCGATTGCATTGCCGCCATCATTTGCGACTGCATTTGAAGCTCTTGTTCAAGATTTGGCGTATCACTTTGAATTTTTGACGCCGCCAATGAAGCATCCATAAAGGCCTTACTGTTTCCAAAAGCCGCATTAAAAGAGCTCTTTACAATGCCTTCAGCAGAAGATGCGAATGCAAACTCGCTGGCGCCAGATGCTTCATCATAGGAAAGACTTGTATTCAAATGGTACGTTGCATTCACCAGCTCCTGTGACATCCCTTGGGTATATTCTGCTGCTTCTTTTGCTAATTTTAAACCAACTAAGTCAAGCTCGGTATAGGGGCTGATTTTGTCTTGCTCGTAGCCGACAATATTGAGCTTATCGATGGTAAATAATGTTATTTTTTCATCGGGCTGTGAGATCGTTAAATCGGTAATTTCTACACCGCGAGAAAATAAATCAACTGAGCTATTTGCAAAACTCACCGTAAGGCCACTTTGCTGTTCAAAACTTGAGATTTGCTTGGTGATCTCTTGTTTCACTTGCTCATTTACATAATAGTTTGCGCCAACATACCCTGCGCCTGCTAACACCACAACGGCAACTGCTAATGTGGACTTATTCATATTTCACTCCATTATTTAAAAAAGTGCCTCAAGCGCTTCGCTAAGGCTAGAGACGGCAACAATTTCCATCCCTTCAATATTTTCTTTTGGTTTATTTGCTTTTGGTACAATTGCTCTTGTAAATCCATGCTTAGATGCTTCACGCAACCGCTCTTGCCCACTTGGAACAGGGCGGATCTCACCTCCTAACCCCACCTCACCAAATACCACCAGCTGCCTGTCTAAGGTTTGGTTTTTAAAGCTTGAAACCAGTGCGGCTATTAAGGCTAAATCAGCGCTGGTCTCGGTCACTTTGACACCGCCAACAACGTTTACAAACACATCTTGATCCGACACCTGCAAACCACCGTGACGATGCAGTACCGCAAGTAGCATGGCTAGGCGATTTTGTTCCAAACCAACAGTGACGCGACGCGGGTTGGCGAGCTGTGAATAGTCAACTAGCGCTTGAACTTCCACAAGGAGTGGCCGCGTGCCTTCCCAAATAACCATAACTAATGAGCCTGGTGTTTGCGCTTCACCACGATTTAAGAAAATGGCCGAAGGATTGTTTACTTCCTTTAAGCCCTGGCTTGTCATAGCAAACACGCCTAACTCGTTTACAGCACCAAAACGGTTTTTATTGCCACGCAATGTTCTAAAGCGGCTGTCGGCACTGCCTTCCAGTAAAATAGAGCAGTCAATACAATGCTCCAGCACTTTTGGGCCGGCAAGTGTGCCGTCTTTAGTTACGTGTCCCACCATGATAATGGCGACCTGATTGGTTTTGGCAAAACGCGTCAAATAGGCCGCGCTTTCACGTACTTGAGAAACCGACCCCGGTGCAGATTGAATATCACTCATATGCATTACTTGAATCGAATCGATGACCATAATGCTTGGTTTTTCACGAAGTGCGAGCTGGCAAATCGTCTCAACATTGGTTTCTGCGAGTGTTTTTAACTTATTTGTAGGCAGCCCCAATCGTGTCGCACGCATGGCAACTTGTTGCAGCGACTCTTCACCGGTGACATACAAAGTGTTCATGGTTTCGGCAAGGCGACACATGGTTTGCAGCAGCACCGTACTCTTACCAGCGCCGGGGCTACCACCGATTAATATTGCACTTCCCGGTACAACTCCACCACCAAGGACACGGTCAAACTCTTTAAAGCCAGTTGAAAATCGCGGTAACTGCTCTAGGTTTACTTCATCTAAGGTTTGTACTTTAGCTTCAACAAGGCCGGCATAGCCTGACGTTGAACCGCCTTGAGGGACCGATTTTGCTGACGGAACGCGAAACTCCGTTACGGTATTCCATGCCTTACACTCCGAGCATTGGCCTTGCCAACGCGCGAATTCGGCACCACAATCGCTACATACAAATGCTGTTTTCTTTTTTGCCATAAATTACAGGTATATATCTTGCTTAAACACAATAATAGGTTAAGAATAAACTAATAAAGCGCCAATGTTGACATAATATTGGCGGTGACCCAACTGGTCACATAAAATGAGCGCGTGTAAAACTGTTTATGCCTGAAGATAGATTACAAAAATATCAAAGCTTAATTGAGGATTTAAAACTGGATCTTGGCGATCCGGCTTTTGATCGCATATTTAAGCAACGTACTGCGGACCTATCCAAGCCGGACCAATTTCTATTAAAAATGGAAATGTCGCGGCTATCTCAGCCCGTGGCACGATTTATTGACCTCAGAGGACAAGTCGCAGGTCAAGTTAAGCCTTATGAATATGAAGGCAAACAGCACTTTATGGATGACTTAGCAATCGAAGTGTTCGAGCGGGAAGTCGCTAAACATGGGGGTTATACCCTTGCAGTTTACGAATCCGTAATGAGTACCGACAATAATTATAAGGTCATGCAAAAGCAGGCCAAAGCACGCGAAGAAGAAGTAGAAAAAGACGCAGTCAATCATAACTACACTAAACTAGTCCGTTTCGCGTCATACGAAAGTCGCTCTGAAGAGCGCATGAATTACTCCATTAAGATCACAGTGGAACTGGCAAAAAATCGTCCTAAGGTTTCCGCTACTACCTCCGATATTTCCCTCAGCGGCGCTAAAATAAAATTACCGACCAATCAGCAAGTAGACCCCGGACAAATTATTTCGATCCGCTTGGTGGGTCTCGAGCAAGACTTTGAACTTGGCTTGAAAGAAGGTATTCAGTATGAAGTCGTCGCCGTAGAACCGGGTACGATTGAATATAATCAAGTTCGCTTAAAACGTACATTTATCGAGAAAAACCAAGGGTTTGATGACTTTTTAAATAGTTTTATACACGGTAACAAACGCCGCTATAAGATAAATCTCGACAACACTTTGGATGCTGTCGTTTGTAAAGGCTACGAACAGTATTATTTTCCACGCGTCTGCTCTTTGTTTGTTTTCATCAGTGAGAAACAAAAACAGCTTTATCCAAGCATGGTGCTTACCAACGAAAATAACGCCCATATTAACTACTACTTTGAAGACGAAAGAAAACAATCAGGCCTTTATTCCGTCTTCAACCAAAAACGAATGCAGCGACTGCTCGCGCTTTCTGGCGCGGTAAAAGAAGCGGTATGCCATGTGTTTACTCACTCAAGTCAAGGCAAAATGTACTTTTACTCAGCCTTTGACTTTGAGCTGGAAGAAATGCAGCAACTAAACGATCTGTTCTTTGCCTTTGGTAGCCAAAAAGACAGCTGGCGCACGTTTAAAGTACAACTCATGCCAAGCCATCATGAAGATGCGTTTATCCCGCTTTCGCTTCCTGCAAGTGCAGGTAAAAATGTCGAAAAGCTAAATAAACGCCCCACGCCAAGGGTGCAAGGCTTTATCCAAGACGTAAAATATCTCATGTTACTGACAGATATTGGAAACCCGTCTATCACTGAGCGATTCCAACGTCTGAGTTACGAACAAAGTTTAGTTAATCAGTTAAAGAAGTTCGGTCACGGCAAGTCAGCCACTCCTCCTCCACTTGAGGTGGTTGCGTTAGAATACGTTAACTTGCGTGCACACAGGCGCTACCTGTATAAAACCAATGTCGTCGTTCATATTGATGGCCAAGGCACGTTCAACTGTGTTACCCGTGACTTTTCTGTCATGGGTTTACAAATAGAATGCGGCCAAGAAATGCCGCTGAATAAAGGTGACTCGATACACTTAGACTTAGTCGATTTGCAAAAACTGACAAAACAGCACAACTTAACGAATTTGCGCTATGAAGTAATGATGGTCAATAAAACTAAAACTATCATTAACTTGAAAGTGCAGAAAATAGGTCAACTCGACCATTCTGCCATGGGGTTCTTTAAAGCCCTTATTGAGAGTAATAAAGACAAGCTAGTTGCTTGTGATGAAGCACCAAAGGTGCCGGGACTATCACTTGCGCTGCGTAACATGGTGACTAAATCCGTTTGTCAGTTTCCGCTTTATCTACACAAAGAAACGTCACATAATGCGGTAGGAGCAATTGGACAAGGGCTTTACCCGACATCCCTTCACCACTTACTGCATTCGTTTAGCGATAATGACGATAATACCTTGGACGCCAAGGCGATTTTCCCCGAGCGCTTCGTCGAGGAAAAGCTCACCGAAATTCTAAAAACAAAATCGCGACAAGATAAACCGCTCAAATACTTGGTGTTTATTAAGTTCAATCCAAGCCAAACCAATCAACACGAAGCGGTAGGTGCGCAAGTTATTGCCCATGAAGAGGCCATTGATAGCCTGTATTTGTATGCTAAAAAAGCACTGCGCAACGACTTACTCTTCGTCTATCAGCTCTATGTATCAAAAACCGGCCGCCCAGATATGGATTACCTTGCTAATGAGCTGCGCTATGTAAGCCACTATGCAATCCACAAAGCAAAAGACCTGGAAGAAGCGCTTTGGTCAGTGACTGGGGTGTGTGATTTGATAGATGTTACGGAATATGTGGTTCGAAACATGGGCTTTGATGCGCCGCTTGTTACTAAAATGGAAGAGCAGAAAAAGCGATGGTTAGAGGCCAATTTTAAACACTGATTTCAACTGCTCCATATGCGCTTACAGTATATGGAGCATTTGTTATAAAAGGTGTGTAATTTGCAGCGAGGGCTACTCCACCCAACCAAATAGGGTTAATACTGCGATAATCACGAGATAAAACAAAATATTACGCTTCACAAGACGCATCATACAGCTTGCTTCAAAGGTACAACCTAAAAACTGCTGTTCAATTTGCTCAGCCGCAAGTGCAGTGCTTGTGACGATTTGACGATTTGTGGTTTTAAAATCTAGCACATACTTCAACCAACTTGATGTGCCTTTACTGAAGTTACCTATGATCAAAAAACCAAAACTTGCGATCCGCGCGGGAAGCCAATTTAGCCAATAAAATAACCGACAAAACTGCTCAAACACATGCTGTAGCGGCGGATTTTCTTGCTCATGATGCCAATGCACAATTTGTCTTACCATCGCATATAGCACAGCGCCCGGCGCGCCCAACGCCACAAACCAAAAAATAACTCCGCAGTAATGTTGAAAGTTGATCCACGAAAGCGTCTGACCAAACGTCTCGCCACCCGGCTCATCTTCTAATTTGTCTTGCCCCATTTGCAACGCATAAAGCGTAGCCGCTTCGTTATCACCTCTGGTCAGCGCATTTAAATAGCCTTTATAAAGCTTGCGATATTTTGCACAGCCAAAACAGACTAAGAGCACACAGATATTGATTGCAAACTGCCAAAACACAAAGTCGCTTAGGCTGTATATAAAAGCAACGACCAATGCAGGAATAACTAACCAAAGCATCACACCAAAATGCGAACCCAGCATGGCACCTGGCTGGGTCCAAGATTTGGTTTTCGCATAGTAACTTTGCAGGTAATAGTCGACTTGCCAGTAGTTCGCCCGCGCGCCAAGTCGTTCAATAATAAGCGCGATGATGATAGAAATTAAGATCATGCTTGCCTAGCTCTCTTGGTTATTTAACAAGGTAAAATAATGCTGCCAATCAAATGCAGCCCCCGGATCTGTCTTTCTTCCTGGAGCAATATCATTGTGCCCTACAATACGATCATTCGTCAGCTTTGGATAGTGCTGCTGCAGCCAACGCGTTGTTTTTACTAAACTCGCATATTGTGCTTCGGTATATGGCGTGGTGTCTGTGCCCTCCATTTCAATACCAATTGCAAAGTCATTACAACGCGTTCGACCTTGCCACTGCGACACTCCAGCATGCCAAGCCCGTTCAATGAAGGGAACGTATTGGGTGATGCTACCGTCACGACGTATAACGCAGTGCGCCGACACCCTTACTCCCTCTAAGTCAGAAAAAGTTGGATGTGCGCCGCAGTCCAACGTGCCCATAAATAAGTCTTCCACGTATGGCGTGCCAAAGCACCCTGCAGGCAGCGAGATATTGTGGATCACCAGTAAATCTATCTCGCACGCTTGTGGCCTTTCATCGTAATGCGGGGATTGCTTGTGTTTAGCAAAGGGTAGCCAATTCAAAGTATTAGTTCCAAGCCTTGGTTTGCATTCGATTATAAAGACAAAATAAGACAAAAGGTAGGGATGGGTTTATGTGTAATGTAACGATAGTACCGCGACATAAAAGACATAATGGTTCGACATCAAATCACAACAAACAACACATAACCGTAGCAGCGGGTTTACCCCGCGACCTCGGCTTAACCGCCAACTCTTTGTCTACAAACAAAGCTTTGTATTTCACATACTCTGTCGCGACATAAAGTCGCTGCTACGAAAACACACAAGGGCTCAGCATAAAATCACAGCAAGCAACACATAACCGTAGCAGCGGGTTTACCCCGCGACCTCAGTTTTGGCCGGCAACTCACTCGCTACAAACAAGGCTTTGCACTTCAAATACTCTGTCGCGACATAAAGTCGCTGCTACAAAAATACATAACGGTTCAACATCAAATCATAACAAGCAACACATAACCGTAGCAGCGGGTTTACCCCGCGACCTCGGCTTAACCGCCAACTCTTTGTCTACAAACAAAGCTTTGTATTTCACATACTCTGTCGCGACATAAAGTCGCTGCTACGAAAACACACAAGGGCTCAGCATAAAATCACAGCAAGCAACACATAACCGTAGCAGCGGGTTTACCCCGCGACCTCAGTTTTGGCCGGCAACTCACTCGCTACAAACAAGGCTTTGCACTTCAAATACTCTGTCGCGACATAAAGTCGCTGCTACGAAAACACACAAGGGCTCAACATCAAATCACAGCAGCAACACATAACCGTTCGGCATCAAATCACAACAAACAACACATAACCGTAGCAGCGGGTTTACCCCGCGACCTCCGTTTTAGCCGGCAACTCACTCCCTTCAAACACGGCTTTGCACCTTAAATCAAACACACTGTCGCGACATAAAGTCGCTGCTACAAAAATACATAACGGTTCGGTATAAAGTCACAGCAAACAACACATAACCGTAGCAGTGGGTTACCCCAAGGTCTCCGTTTTAGCCATCAACTCGCTCTCTACAAACAAAGTGTTGTATTTCAAACACACCGTCGCGACATAAAGTCGCTGCTACGAAAACACACAAGGGCTCAACATCAAATCACAGCAAACAACACATAACCGTAGCAGCGGGTTTACCCCGCGACCTCCGTTTTACCCGTCAACTCATTCTTTACAAACACGGCTTTGCATTTCAAACACACTGTCGCGACATAAAGTCGCTGCTACGAAAACACACAAGGGCTCAACATCAAACCACAACACATAACCGTAGCAGCGGGTTTACCCCGCGACCTCCGTTTTGGCCGTCAACTCATTCTTTACAAACACGGCTTTGTATTTCAAATACTCTGTCGCGACATAAAGTCGCTGCTACAAAAATACACAAGGGTTTCGACATAAAGTCACAGCAAGCAATACATAATCGTAGCAGCGGGTTTACCCCGCGACCTCGGTTTAACCGCCAACTCTTTGTCTACAAACAAAGCTTTGTATTTCAAAGACCCCGTCGCGACATAAAGTCGCTGCTACAAAAACACATAATGGTTCGGCATCAAATCACAGCAAACAACACATAACCGTAGCAGCGGGTTACCCCGCGAAATCAAAGCCACCCCGCCAAATATCGTGAATTTTTCTCCATCAATTGTACTCCTAGGCAAACGCGCGTAAAATTCGGCCATTGCAGAAAAATGAAAAGACAACCTATGATTGACCAAAACCTTATCAGCCAATTGGTAAAACAGGCGCTAGACGAAGACCTTAATTATCAAACACCAAACGAAGGTGATATTACCGCAGCCCTTATCCCAGAAACGCAGCAAGCAAATGCCTATGTGATCACAAGGGAAGATTGTGTGTTCGTTGGCAAAGCGTTAATCGAAGAAGTTTTTCATCAAGTCGACCCAAGTGTTAGCGTCAACGTACTTGTGAACGACGGCGATTTTGTTGCCGCCAACACTCGCTTGTTTACCGCAAGCGGCTCAGCCAGAGCGATCCTAACTGCAGAGCGCACAGCGCTTAACTTTGTACAAACGCTATCGGGCACGGCAACCACCACAGCAAAGTATGTTGAAGTACTGAGCGGTACGCAAACTAAACTACTAGATACACGTAAAACCATCCCTGGATTAAGAGCGCTACAAAAATACGCGGTTAAATGTGGTGGTGGTAAAAATCATAGAATTGGCCTCTTCGACGCGTATCTTATTAAAGAAAACCACATTGCCGCCTGTGGCAGTATCGCCAAAGCCGTTGCGACTGCGCGTAATAACCACCCAGACAAACCGGTGGAAGTTGAAGTAGAAAACCTAGGCGAATTACAACAAGCCTTAGATGCTGGCAGCGATATTATTATGCTGGACAACTTCAGCGTAAGTGAAATTCAACAAGCGGTTGAAATCACGCAAGGTAAAGCTAAGCTAGAAGTCTCTGGTAATATGACCATTGAAATTTTGACGACTTACGCACAAGCCGGTGTTGATTTTATTTCAAGCGGCGCACTGACCAAGCATGTACAAAGCATCGACCTGTCGATGCGCTTTGAATAATGTAAAGTTTTAGACAACTACCTCTCTTTTATACATGTAAAAAGGGCCTTGATTGAGCCCTTTTGTTTTTCTGTCTTACTTAATGTGGCATTCAAGCTATCAATGCGACACTGCCAGTAATGGTTCAATTTTCTGTAGCTAGTCTTATTGAATAACAAAATCGCTACCATAAACTGAGTGTTCTGCACTTTCCCGTAATCCCACGTAATAGATAAAGTTTTCTATTTCGTTGACAAACCTACTTA
The DNA here is from genome assembly GCF_041414765.1 of Pseudoalteromonas sp. DY56-GL79. NCBI lineage: Bacteria > Pseudomonadati > Pseudomonadota > Gammaproteobacteria > Alteromonadales > Pseudoalteromonadaceae > Pseudoalteromonas > Pseudoalteromonas sp. DY56-GL79. The sequence goes on from NZ_JANHZS010000044.1 coordinate 14,579, forward strand.
AAACCCGTTAAATACGACAAAAGAACTAGAGTGTAACAAGATCTTAATGTTCGGTAACGATTAATTCCGTTCGTTTTTTGAACCGATATTAGGAAAGCTTGAGCTACCGCAAGAGAATCAATAATTTATTATTAAAATTCAATTGCTGAGCTCAGCGTTTACTATTAAAGTAAATGTTAATTGTGATCGCTGAAACTAAATTGGTGCTACACTTCTAGTTGATTAGGGATCGGTCACAAACTTAACGGGTCTAGCTTGTAGGAACTTGAAACTATCTACTTGTTTCGTTCTCTTGGTCGCCGTTAAGTCAATTTGAGCACACCAGTTTGTTGATTCGATGGATTGGTAATTATTGCAAAGGTTTTAATAAACGCTTAACTTAAACCTATTATGGTTAAGTCACTTAAAATTTAGGAGACACATCATGACTCAAAAACAACAGGGTGGTTTTACCCTAATCGAACTAATGATTGTTATCGCGATCATCGGTATCCTTGCAGCAGTAGCTCTGCCTGCTTATCAGAACTATACTAAGAAGGCTCGTTTTACAGAAGTAGTGTTGGCGGCCGAATCGGTAAAACAACTGGTCGATATTTGCTTCCAAACTCGTGGCGGTGGAGTATTAGCTAATTGTGATGAGCCTACCGAGATTGGGCTAAACGCTACGGGAGCTGCAGCAGGGACTCAAGTAGCTAAAGTTGAAATAACTGATAACCCAGCAGCTCAGATTACTGCGACCGGTGCAGCCACCGTCGACGCTCGAACATTTATTCTCACACCAACAGTTGCAAATGGTTCATTGACATGGGCACAAACTGGTGACTGCATAGAACATGGTCTTTGCTAACAAGGCAAATAAGCACCAATACCAAGGCTACGCTAATAGCCTTGGTTATTCTTTATTGGAAGTTATGGTTGCAATCGCAATTCTCTCACTTCTAACGAGTATCGCAATTCCGTTATACGATAACAAGTTTAAGAAAGCTCGATTTGTGGAAGTTATTCTTGCAGTAGAAGCCGTCAAGAAGGGCGTGGAAACTTGCTTTATCACCAGAGGTGATTATCGACTAGAAAACTGCAATACGCTTAGTAAACTCGGTATTTCATCTGAATCAATTAATACCCCAACACATGTTAAGTCCGTTCAACTGAGCTTTGACACAACAATCAAAATTACAGGAGTAGCAAACTCCAGCGCGTCGAATGGTGAAAATGATAACTATATTCTTGAAGGCTATGAAAACAACAACTCTATCATTTGGTCTCTTAATTCATCTAGCACTTGCATCGCTGAGGGTACCTGCTGAGCCATGAAACAAGATAAGAATAATGAGAATAACTTAGATACCTTTGTATGGTCCGGTGTCAATAACCGAGGAAAAAAACTTCAAGGAGAAATGACAGGTCAAAGTGTCGCTTTGGTTAAAGCGCAACTTCGCAAACAAGGCGTAATTCCATCAAAAGTAAAACGAAAACCAAAGCCCCTATTTGGTTTTGGCGGCGCAAAGAAAATAACCGCCGCAGACATTGCGACTACCACAAGACAAATTGCCACCATGTTGATGGCTGGTGTTTCTTTGGTACAAACCTTAGAGATGCTATCAAAAGGAATTAAAAATAAAAGCTTATCAAAGCTAATTGGCCACATTTGCGATGAAGTTAAAGCCGGTCAACCTCTTGCTAGATCACTACGTGCTCATCCTCGATATTTTGATGAACTTTATTGCGACCTTGTCCACTCAGGCGAACAATCGGGAGCACTAGATACTATTTTTGATCGAGTAGCTCTATATAAAGAAAAATCAGAAGCACTAAAGTCCAAAATTAAAAAGGCATTATTTTATCCAATCGCTGTTATCGCTGTAGCCTTAATTGTAACTGGTATTTTACTTATTTTCGTTGTACCTCAGTTTCAAGATATATTTAACGGCTTTGGTGCTGAACTCCCTGCTTTTACGTTGATGGTAATCGCGATTTCCGAATTTATGCAGGAATATTGGTGGGTATTTGTACTTGGTATTGGGCTTTTTGGTTACACCTATAAAGAAATGCTTATTCGTAGCGCTGCGGTAAAGCATTTTAACGACCGTATGATGTTGCGTATTCCAGTGATTGGCGAGATCCTGAAAAAAGCGGCGGTGGCGCGTTATGCTCGTACGCTTTCGACTACCTTTGCAGCGGGTGTACCACTTGGTGATGCGCTCGATTCTGCCGCAGGTGCGTCAGGCAATATTATCTACAAAAACGCAATTAAAGAGATTAAAGCAGAAGTTAACTCGGGTAACCAAATGCACTGGGCAATGCATAACACCAAAGTCTTCCCAGATATGGTAGTGCAAATGGTGTCTATTGGTGAAGAATCGGGCTCTTTAGATGGTATGCTGGCAAAGGTCGCTAACATTTATGAGCAAGAAGTCGATGATGCGGTGGATGGCCTTTCTAGCCTATTAGAACCACTCATTATGGTGGTACTCGGGGTACTGATCGGTGGCCTTATTATTGCCATGTACTTACCGATATTCCAACTAGGTTCTGTTATTTAATTTTGTTCACAAAATTACACTATTTAGAGGTACAGTGCTGTGCCTCTCAATAGTGCTGTGTGGTAAACTGAAAAAACCTATACCGAGCATGCCTCGGTAATTTAAACAAAAAATATAAGCAAGCGCCCAACTTATGCAAGATATTATCAACTTGATGCAAACCCAGTTATGGTATTGGTTACTCACCGTCGGACTCGTTAGTCTTTGCATCGGCAGCTTTCTCAATGTGGTTATTCTTCGCTTACCAAAAATGATGAAGCAGAGCTGGCAGTCAGAATGTCGCGTGTTGCTCGCTGATGAGCTACCCAAACAAACCACTGAAGCACCTGTTTTTAATTTAATTAAGCCAAACTCTCATTGCCCCAGCTGCAAAACGCCGATTAAGGCGTGGCAAAACATTCCACTGATCAGCTGGCTATTATTAAAAGGCAAATGCAACCACTGCGACGCGTCAATCTCTGTCCGCTATCCTTTGGTAGAGCTAACAACCGCCCTACTCTCCACATGGGTTGCGTGGCATTTTGGTGCCACTTTAGAAGCCACTCTGTACATTTTGATTACTTGGGTATTAGTCGCACTTACGGTTATCGATATCGACGAAATGTTGCTGCCCGATCAGTTAACACTACCAACCTTATGGTTAGTACTGGTTGCCAGTTGTTTTGGTGTAGGCATCGAGCCCAATGACACCATTATCGGCGCGGCCATAGGTTATTTGAGTTTATGGAGTGTGTATTGGCTCTTTAAATTACTCACAGGTAAAGAAGGCATGGGCTATGGCGACTTTAAACTGCTAGCCATATTTGGTGCATTGATGGGCTGGCAAGCAATTCTAACCATAGTGCTACTTTCAAGCCTAGTCGGCGCAATTATTGGTAGCATCCAATTAAGTGTTCAAGGCCGAGATAAAGCCACGCCTATTCCATTTGGCCCTTACTTAGCCATTGCAGGCTGGATCACCCTAATGTATGGCGAGCAGCTGCAGCTGTGGTACGTAAACTTAATAATGTAAAGTAAGACAATGCTAAAAACGAATAATTGGATTTTAGGGGTGACGGGCGGTATTGGTGCGGGTAAAACGGCCATCACTAACCACTTGCAGCAAAAAGGGATAGTGGTTGTTGACGCCGATATCGTTGCACGAGAAGTAGTCGCGCTAGGCAGCACAGGGCTACAAGCCATTACTGATGAGTTTGGCAGTGCCATTTTACAGCCTGACGGCAACTTAGATAGAGCCAAGTTAAGAACCATTATTTTTGCTGATGCCGATAAGAAACAGTGGCTTAATGAGCTACTTCACCCGCTTATCCGTAATGAAATACTCACACAGTTAAACGCAGCGCAAAGCGATTACGTGGTTTTAGCGGCCCCCCTGCTGTTCGAAAATGGTTTAGAGCGCTACTGCGATGCCACTTTACTTGTTGATGTCGCTGTAGATACGCAAATCGCGAGAACAATCAGCCGAGATTCGGTAGATGCAGCGCAAGTAAAACGTATTATCGAGTCGCAGTTACCGCGCGCAGATAAACAAGTAAAGGCGGACTACATATTAGACAACGATCGACCGCTACTTGAAAGTCTGCAAGAGACAGATAGATTACACAATGCGTTTCTTACACTGGCGCAAGAGAAAGTAAGACTAAATAATTAGGCTAGACTTGGCTGTAAAACTTAATCTACACTCACAGTGATAACTTGGCATTTTTCCAACTTAATGATAAATATTGAATATGCATTCAATGTGAAGGCAAAGAGGTACTATGGAACATCATTCCCCGCTACTGCGTAAATTTATTACATTAGGGCGAGTCACTGCTGAGCAAATAAAGTCTCGCCAGTCAGAAGCAAACACCACCGCCGAGTTAATTTGCCTAAGTTCAGGAATGAGTTCCAAAGAGCTAGCAGAAGAATGCCTAGACTTATTCAAGGTGCCCTTTTTTAATCTTGATCACTTTAACGTTAGTGAAATTCCACCAGCGCTAGTCAAAGAAAAACTGATCCGTAAGCACCATATTTTACCGCTGGTACAAAAAGGTAGAAAACTCTACGTTGCGGCTTCTGATCCTACTGATTTTGGCGCATTTGAAAACTTTGAGTTTAGTACTGGATTACAGTGTGAAGTGCTAGTTGCCGACTATAAAAAACTCGAAGCAAAGATTGACCAGCTGTTTGATGCAACGGGCGGCCTCTCTATCTCTGAAGAAGAATTTAAAGAATTTGCCGACTTAGAAGTTGATGACGAGCCTAAACAGCAAAACACCAACGAAGACAAAGACGATGCGCCAATCATCGTTTATATCAATAAAATTTTAATGGATGCGATAAAAAAAGGCGCGTCGGATCTACACTTTGAACCCTACGAGAAAAAATACCGCGTGCGTTTTCGTATCGATGGCCTGCTGCATGAGATGGCAAGTCCACCAAACACACTAGCGACTCGCCTCGCCGCCCGTATCAAAGTGATGGCGCATTTAGACATAGCAGAAAAACGCAAACCGCAAGATGGCCGCATTAAATTAAAGATCTCCGAGCGCAAAAGTATCGATTTTCGTGTGAGTACACTGCCTACCATGTGGGGCGAGAAAATCGTAATGCGTATTCTAGACTCATCCAGCGCCATGCTCGGCATCGATGTGCTAGGTTATGAACCAGAGCAGAAACAACTTTACCTCGATGCACTAGAGCAGCCTCAGGGCATGATTTTGGTAACCGGACCAACGGGTTCTGGTAAAACCGTGTCACTTTACACTGGCTTGAATATTCTTAATCAGCCAGAGCGCAATATCAGCACGGCGGAAGACCCTGTCGAAATAAACCTTGAGGGTATTAACCAAGTACAAATCAATACCAAAGCGGATATGACTTTCGCCAATGCCTTAAGAGCATTCTTGCGTCAGGATCCGGATGTGGTGATGGTTGGTGAGATCCGTGACCTTGAAACCGCGGAGATCTCAATAAAAGCTGCCCAAACCGGTCACTTAGTATTGAGTACGCTGCACACCAATTCTGCGCCTGAAACGCTCACCCGTCTATTAAACATGGGCGTGCCGGCGTACAACGTAGCAAGCTCGGTGAGCCTAATTATCGCCCAGCGTCTCGCAAGACGCCTTTGCCCTAAGTGTAAAACACCTGAAACGCTGCCGGAAGAAGCCTTGCTAGGGCAAGGCTTTACTGCAGAGCAAATTAAAGAGATTACCCTTTTTGCGCCTAAAGGCTGTGAACACTGCACCGATGGTTACAAAGGCCGTGTGGGTATATATGAAGTGGTAAAAATCACGCCAGAGCTTTCGCACCTGATCATGGAAGGGGGTAATTCTCTTGAGATTGCCGAAAAAGCAGAGCAGTTAGGTTTTGATAACTTACGTAAGTCTGGCCTGAAAAAAGCCGCCGCTGGGGTGACATCACTTACAGAAATCAACCGCGTAACAAGTTATTAAGACTGATTGATTAAGACAAAAAGATCGCGATGTGAAATCGCTCCTACAACTAAGCTAACATCGGTGTGGGAGATGTATGGACTCCTCCCCCTTAACGGGAGAGTACGGTATAAAGATATTGCAAAACACTTTTACCAAATA
>NZ_JANHZS010000045.1:0-18936 GCF_041414765.1 Pseudoalteromonas sp. DY56-GL79
AGAATGACTATGCTACGCTGGCTCTGCCTTGTATAAATACCAATCAAACTGCTGCAAAAACAAACTTGAAAGATCAATAGGCCCTAGTAGGCGGGCATATGCTTTTCCATCAGGTAATTGGTTAATACTTCGCCGCGAACGTTCACTTGTTGTTCCTTTATCACTTGGAAACCAAAATGTTCAAAGAAAGGTTTAGCCGTTTTACTAACATGGGAAAATAAGCGCGTTGTGTTGGTTATTTTGCTGTGTTCTAAGAGTGCGAGCATAAGTGCTTTACCTATGCCTTGGCCCTGATGTTCTGCATGGCAAAAAAAGTGATCAATAAGACCGTCAGCTTGGATATCGGCAAAGCCAACAATTTTACCATTTAGTACGGCGACAAGGGGCTGATTGCTCCGTAATCGGTCTTGCCAGCCTTTATCGGCAACGTCGCTATATGCCCATGCATTAACTTGGCTATTGGAGTAATGCTGTATATTTACCGAGCGTATAGTGTCAAACATAAGCTTGCGTAACTCGGCTTCTTCGCCGCTTTGAAACTGTCTGATGATAATCATTGTTAATCTTTATTCTTGGAGTCTTAATTGCCCGGAAATAGCATGCTGCTCAGCAATTTCTGCAAGTCGTACGTATTTTTGTTCAACCAGTTGAGACACGGGAACAAGTTTGGCGTCAATACTTTCAAGCTCTGCTAACTTGGCTGCAAGAAAGGCGGCGGTTTCCTTATATGGGTGTGCAATGATAATAACATGCTCGTGATTATCAAGTAGCTTGAGCATATGTTGCCACTGCTTGTTGAGCGCCTCAGTGGATACATCATTGTCTAGAAAGACCTGTCGAGCGACGTTTTTTACGCCGTAAAGGTTGGCAGCATATTGGGCTTGACTGTGGCTAGTGGTACGGCTATCCAAAAAGTATAATCCGCGCTTTTTTAGTATTTCCATTGTCCATTTCATTGGCTCTATTTGTTCGGTTAATGCTGAGCCCATGTGATTATTCACGCCTTTAACCTGAGGTAGCGTCGATAGCGCATTGCCAAGTGTCATTTGCAACTGCCACTTTTCCATATCGATAGTTAATGCGCCCGGGCCAAGGGCCTTTTCCGTGTCTTGTGCCTGCATTGGCACATGTAATAAAAGCTCGCGTTGTTGGCGGCTGGCTGCAAAGGCAAATTGTTGAGAAAAAGGGGTGTGGGGCAGGATCGAAAAGGTGATCCCACCCGGTAAAGACAGCAACTCTAAGTCACGTTGGTGATTGCCAATGTCGTCTATAACAATGGCAAACTGTTTTGCTGGCACTGCAAAAGTCATGCAGGTCAGTATTATCCCGATTATTTTTTTTAGCACACAAATTATTATTATAGTTTACAGCCCTACAGGACCGTTTTTTAATTTACTGTGATTGAACTAACGCTAGCGCCTTAGGCCAATGCGAGGCTAGCTGTTCAATACCTGTTGTTTTGATTGATTCTTCACCAGTGATTATAGCGCTTTTATCCAACAGGGAAAGCGCTTGTTTGGTAAAATATACATCGGGCTCTATGCCTTTACCTTCAATTGATGTACCCGCAGGTGTGTAGTATCTCGCTGTCGTTAACTTTAATGCTGTAGTACCATTGCCAATCGGGATCAAGGATTGCACTGAACCTTTACCATAGGAACGTAAGCCAACGACTAAGGCACGTTTATTATCCTTGAGTGCGGCCGCTAAAATCTCGGCAGCTGAAGCGGAATTATTGTTGATTAATACCAAAATAGGCGCACCATTTAAAATATCTCCCCGCTTTGCAATGTAAGCCTGATTGGCGTCATAGAAGCGGCCTTTGGTCGTGACGATTGTGCCACTATCTAAAAAAAGATCTGAGATTGCCACTGCACTATTAAGTGTGCCGCCGGGGTTGTCACGTAAATCAATAACCAGCTTTTTCAATGGACTGCCTAACTGTACTTGTAGTCGGTTTATGTGTCTTGCAACATCATGATAGGTGTGGTGGTTAAAACTGTTGACACTCAAAAAACCGGTACCGTCGTTTAAGAGTTTACTGGCGACACTTTCAATGACTATCTCTTGACGTTTAAGCTCAAGTGCAACTAACTCGTCTTGTCTTAATACCACTAAATTGATGAGGTTTTTATTTGCAGCTTTGAGTAGGGCAGACACTTCTTCTATCGATTTGCCCGCGACATTAGCGCCATTGATTGCGTGGAGTTTATCACCGCTCTCTATTCCTGCTTGAGCTGCAGGTGAGTTGGGCAGGGTATCCAAGATAATCACGTAATTATCTTGCTCTTCGACTTCAATACCAAGCCCTGTGTAGCGCCCATTTGCTGCACTGAAGATGGATTCCAAGTCTTCCTCGTTGAGATATTTAGAGTAGGGGTCTAAATTGTCAAAGAGACTCGACAAGTTGCCTGCGTTATAGCGACTGAGAGGTAAGTCTTCAACATAATAGGTGTGGATATGATACAGGATTTCATCGATTTCTTGAGCCGAAAACTTTTGTGTAGACGCGTGACTAAAAGCGCTAAAACTTAACAAAAGCAGGAAGCTTAATAATGCAACATAGCGCGCTGCAAGCGCGTAAAAACGGGTTTGTCTATTCATGTGCTGCTCCTCATCAAGGTGCAGCACGGGTTATTCAGTTAACTGGATCTGCACCATTTTATCGGATCTACAGCGCTTCCCTTATGCCGTATTTCAAAGTATAGACCAGGATCTCTTTGTCCGCCGCTTTGTCCTACCAAAGCGATCACTTCACCACTGCGAACTTGATCGCCAACATCGCGAAGCAGTGTTTGAGCGTGGCCGTATAGGCTCATAAAACCATGCCCATGATCAAGCACAATAACCCAGCCAAAGCCATTTAACCAATCTGCATACACAACTTGACCGGGAGCGACACTCGCAATTTCAGCCCCTTCTTTTGCGCCAATGAGGACGCCCTTCCAATTCATGCCTGCATGCTTGCTTTGGCCGAATTTATGCTTAATTCGACCTTTGGCCGGTAAACTCATTTTGCCTTTGAGTTTGGCTAGTCCATCTAAGCGTACTTCGGCTTCTCTTTGTGCCTTGGCAAGCTCTTCTAAAGTTTGGATTAAGGTTTGCTCATTTTCTTTTAAATATGCGATAGCAGAGCGTGTTTCACTGAGTTTGTTATTTAGGTTTGCAAGCTGGTTTTGGCGTTCTTTCTGCGCCTTCTTGAGCGCTTCTAAGCGTTCATTCTGATGGTTTTGTAGTGCTTCTAAGCGTGCTTGTGTTCTTGCTAACTCAGCTTGAGTCTGTGCCAATTCTTGGCCGATAGATTTGAGCTGTTCGAGTTGTTTAATGCGTGCTTTATTTAGGTAATCATAATAGGCAATAGTGCGCTCGAGCTTTGTTGCATGCTCTTGATTAAGTAACATTCTAGAATAATCATGAGAGCCCGTCATATAGGCACTTTTTAGCTGAGCCGCAAGGATCTTTTCAAATTTTTTCTTGTCGTTTAACAGCGTGCTTTCTTGCTTTTTAAGTTCGGCCTGCTCGGTTTGGTTTTCTGTGATCCCGATTTCTGTGAGTGAGATAGCTTTGGCACTTTTGGCAATATCAAGTTCGAAGGCTTTGAGCTTTGCTTCGTGACTGTTAATTTCACCGCGCTGCTTTTCTAACGCTTGTTGGCTAGCTTTAAGCTGTTGCTGAACTTCGCTTAAGTCTTGTTTGGTTCTAGATTCGTTGGCAACAGCGCCTGCTGTTGCCATGAGTAGCGCCGCACCGAGAAGTGCGGCGTAGTGAAATGTCGTTTTTAACGGCATACAGGCAGGCCGTTATTTTAAACGCATAATTGGAGTGCCAGTCATCTCGCTAGGCTGCTCCATACCAAGTAAATGCAGCATTGTAGGTGCAACATCGCTTAGTGCTTTTCCTGCTTGTGGCTCTGCATCACGACCTACATAAATAAATGGTACAGGCTCACTAGTGTGTGCTGTGTGAGCTTGGCCCGTTTTCGGGTTTTGCATTTGCTCAGCATTGCCGTGGTCTGCTGTGATCAGAGCTTCACCACCAGTTTCTTTTAACGCTGCAACCACACGACCGATACACTTATCAACGGCTTCACATGCTTTTACTGCGGCTTCGAATACACCAGAGTGTCCAACCATATCACCATTCGGGTAGTTACAGATAATGACGTCAAATTCACCGCTATGAATGGCTTCAACTAACTTATCCGTTAGCATTTCTGAGTTCATCTCTGGCTGCAAGTCGTAAGTGGCGACTTGTGGAGAAGGAATAAGCTCACGTTTTTCACCTTCAAAGAGATCTTCGCGACCGCCGCTAAAGAAGAAAGTGACATGGGCATATTTTTCCGTTTCTGAAATACGCAGCTGAGTTTTGTTGTGCTTAGCTAGCCATTCACCTAGCACATTTACAAGTGCTTCAGGCGCGAAAGCGATAGGGGCTTTAATGTCGGCAGCGTACTCAGTCATCATAACAAACGCACTTAGGTCCGGTGCTTTGCGTTTTTCGAAGCCATTAAAGTCAGCATCGACAAAAGCACGGGTCATCTGGCGCGCTCGGTCTGCACGGAAGTTCATAAAGATAACCGTATCACCATCATTGATAGTTGCGGCAGGTTGCCCAGCTTCGGTGATCACTGATGCTTTAACAAACTCATCATTCTCATCACGCGCGTAAGCTGCTTGTAGCGCTTCAACGCCATTACGATAAGTAAAATCAGCGTCGCCACTTACCATCAGGTTATAAGCAAACTCGACACGGTCCCAGCGATTGTCACGGTCCATAGCATAGTAGCGACCAATAATAGACGCTAGGCGGCCACAATTGAGTGACTGCATCAAGGCTTCCATTTTCTCAATTGACGCTTGTGCGCTACGAGGTGGTGTATCGCGGCCATCCAAAAATGCGTGCAAATAGACGGTTGCACCGCGCTCAGCCGCTAATTTAATCGCTGCAACAATGTGATCTTCATGACTGTGAACACCACCTGGGCTCAATAATCCCATTAGGTGAACGGCTTTGCCCTTTGCCACTGCTTTGTCGATATTCTCAACCAGAGCTGGATTGTGCTCAAACTCACCATCGTCAATCGCTTTAGTGATCCGCGTGAAGTCTTGATAAACCACACGTCCCGCACCGAGGTTAACGTGGCCAACTTCGGAATTCCCCATTTGTCCATCCGGTAGACCAACATCAAGGCCTGAACCTGAAATCAAGGTGTGTGGAGCAGAGCGCCATAGTTCATCTAATACTGGGGTATTGGCTGCTAAAATAGCATTGCTCTCGCTTTCTTCGCGATAGCCCCAACCGTCTAAAATCATTAATACCAATGGCTTTTTCTTAGCTGTCATTTGCGCTCCTGAAATCCTGAATTAGGCACGATGTTGATGTCTTATAGCAAACGCTACAAGGTTAGATTAACTAACTTGGCCTGCAGCGCTTCGATAAGCTTGCTCTGGTTGCTGACAAGTAGAATACCTGTTTTTGTATGAATATTCAGCCCCACAGCGATGAATTATCTACTTTGAGATTGATATTTGCTCATGTTGAACAAGTCTGTTTTGTCGAGAATAAAGCAGGTATACTTGCTGCCACTTTATCGTTTAATAATTTTTGGTTGATAAATTAATGGAACAATACGTTGCGTTTTTAGGTAACCATCCGGTACTTAGCATCATTTGGGTTGTGTTAGCCGCGATGTTAGTGAGTAGTTGGTTTAAAAGTCAGTTTTCTAAAATTAGACAAATTAATCCTCAGCAGTTGACTATGCTTGTTAACCGCCAAGATGGTCAGGTACTCGATATGCGTGCAGCAAAAGAGTTTAACCAAGGCCACATTGCAGGTTCTGAGCAGGTGAATGCGGAAAAACTCAAGCAAAAAGATTTTGCTGGTCTTGAAAAACATAAATCTAAGCCCATTATATTGGTCTGTAACACAGGTATGACGGCATCTGCTGTTGCTGATAATATGCACAAAGCTGGATTCGAGCAAGTGTACGTATTATCAGGTGGTATTGGCGCATGGCAAAGTGCGGGTTTACCAATCTCTAACGGAAAATAACTGAGGTCTATGATGAGCCAAGTCGTAATTTACACCAAAGACTATTGTCCATTTTGTCATCGTGCAAAAGCACTATTAGATGCAAAAGGTGTCACATACACTGAGTATGATATTGGCGCACAGCCTGAGCTTCGTGACGAGATGATCGAAAAAGCCAACGGTGGCTATACCGTGCCACAAATCTTTATCGCTGAGCGCCATATTGGTGGTTGCGACGATATGATGGCGCTTGAAGCGCAAGGCGAACTCGATAAGCTATTAGAAGCATAAGATTGATTGAGCTTTAGCTCAGCTTACTTTTTATAATGACTGCTAGGAACTAGCAGGATCACAACAGAATTTAGGAAATTATCATGGCAGAACAAAACCAAGCAGCAGAACAACAACAAGAAGGCGCTCAGTTCAACATTCAACGCATCTACACTAAAGATGTATCGTTTGAAACGCCAAACTCACCAGGTATCTTCCAAAAAGAGTGGACACCAGAAGTCAAGCTAGACATGGATACACGTTCAGCAAAGCTTGATGACAACGTTTTTGAAGTTGTTCTAGCGCTAACGGTAACGGCAACTATTGGTGAAGAAACTGCATTCCTATGTGAAATCCAACAAGCTGGTATCTTTGCAATTGCAGATCTTGAAGAAATGCAAATGGCACACATGCTAGGCGCATTCTGCCCTAACATTCTATTCCCATATGCGCGTGAAGCGGTAGCTAGCCTAGTTAACCGTGGTACTTTCCCACAGTTAAACCTTGCGCCAGTTAACTTTGACGCATTATTCGCTCAGTATATGCAGCAACGTGCGGCTCAAGCGCAGCCTGAGCAAACTGCTGACGCATAATTGATGAGTACAGCAAAATCAGCTGTAACTGTATTAGGGGCGGGGTCTTATGGCACCGCCCTTGCTATTTGTTTCGCCCGAAATGGTCACCAAGTGACACTGTGGGGACGCAATAGCGAACACGTTGAGGCGCTAGCAGCTGAGCGTAAAAACCAACGTTATCTTCCTGACACCCAGTTTCCAAACACGCTTGAACTTGAGGCCGATTTAGAAACGGCTGTTAAGTCTAGCGAGCGTATTTTGGTGGTTGTGCCAAGTCATGCGTTTGCAGACACCTTGAAGAAGATTAAACCTATGCTACTTGAGAATGCAAAAGTAGCTTGGGCAACCAAGGGGCTCGAACCAAACACTGGGCGATTATTGCAAGAGGTTGCACTGGACGTGTTAGGTGACGATGTGCCGCTGGCGGTGCTAAGTGGACCTACTTTTGCAAAAGAAATGGCAGCAGGGTTACCTACTGCTATTTCAGTGTCTTCGATTTGTGCAAAGTTTCGTGAAGAGCTTGCTGAGCTGTTGCATTGCGGTCGCTCGTTTCGGGTGTATAGCAACGAAGACTTTATTGGTATTCAGCTCGGTGGCGCGGTCAAAAACGTTATCGCAATTGGCGCGGGCATGTCTGACGGCTTTGGTTTTGGTGCCAATGCCAGAACGGCGCTTATTACCCGAGGACTTGCTGAACTTTGTCGTTTAGGATGTGCTTTAGGCGCGCGTTCTGAAACCTTTATGGGTATGGCAGGACTGGGTGACCTGATTCTCACTTGTACGGATAACCAGTCGCGTAATCGCCGCTTTGGTCTTGCGCTTGGCTCGGGAAAGTCGGTCGATGAGGCGATGTCGAGTATAGGTCAGGTGGTCGAAGGCTATCGTAATACCAAAGAAGTTTATCTACTTGCCAAACGCACAGGTATTGAAATGCCGATCACCGAGCAGATCTATCAAGTGCTTTATGAGCAAAAAGATGTGAAAGAAGCCGCGATGGCGTTGCTTGGTCGCGAAAAGCGAGCTGAGTGATAATCGAATAGAGAGGCGTAGCTACCTCTCTATTACTCTCCGAACTTAATGTTATAGCGACGTTTAAACCACAGTAAAAATGGGATTTCAATCACGCTAAATGCGACAATCGTAAACACCACCCAATTACTCTTAAAAAACACTAACGAAAATTCGATATCCTTGCCATAGTACAAACTTCCAGACACGACTAAAGAAACCGCAGTAACCAATAAATCTTGTTTGCTGATACTGGCGAGGCTTTTCTCTTTTAACTTTGGGTAAACGAATACATAGGCCACAAAAAGTAGAATAAAGTTGAGTAAAATAAGCGTTAGCTCAGGTGACATGATTACCTCTATGCCTTGTGTGTCATTCGGCACAAGATAACATAATTTCTTAGCTTAATGCCTCGTTGAAACGCTTTTTATCTGATACTGAACAGGTATAATGGTAAATCCAACTTTTGAGGTGCACATGATCTCCAAGAATCAACAAAAACTACTTCGTGCTTTAGGGCAAAAAAAATATCGCAAACAACATGGCCTGTATTTAGTACAAGGCGAAAAGAATGTGATTGAGTTAGTTGATGCTGGGTTGGTCGTTGAGCAATTGTTCGCGACCAGTGAGTTCATGACAAAGTATAAATCCAAACTCGTTAATATTGCTTGTGTCGAAGCAGAAGAAGATGTGCTGAGTAAGGTGAGCACTTTAGTGTCAAATAATGCGGCGATAGCGGTCGTTGCAATGCCGCCAGCAGAAGAAATCAATACAGCTGGGTTGGTGTTAGCATTGGATGGAGTCTCAGACCCGGGTAATCTCGGTACCATTATTCGTCTTGCTGATTGGTATGGATTAACGCAGCTTGTGGTAAGCGAAAACTGCGCCGATCAATTTAACCCTAAGGTGATCAGTGCCACCATGGGCTCATTTGTGCGTGTCAATGTGGTAAGAACCGATCTCGAGGCCTTTTTAAAACAGTATCAAGGCGAGTGCTATGGTGCATTCCTTGGTGGTGAGAGCGTGCATCAGTGCCAATTTAGTCGTAATGCCGTGTTGGTCATGGGCAGCGAGTCCCATGGTATTAGCGATACCATAGCGGCGCACATCAATAAAAAGGTGACTATTCCTGCGTTTGGCGGTGCTGAGTCATTGAATGTGGCGATGGCTACTGGGATCATTTTGGATAATATTAAACGCTGTCATTGCTAACTCATAGATCTTACTAATGAATTGCCTTATTCTCAAAAGTAACCGCGAACAACAATAATAAGCTATGCGACTGAGTAGCATCAAACTGGCCGGCTTTAAATCTTTCGTAGAGCCAACCAAGATCCCGTTTCCTGACCAGATGACATGTGTGGTTGGGCCAAACGGCTGTGGTAAGTCTAATGTTATTGATGCGGTTCGCTGGGTACTGGGTGAAAGCTCTGCGAAAAATCTCCGTGGCGATGCCATGACGGACGTTATTTTTAACGGTTCGACCAAACGTAAACCTATCTCGCAAGCTTCTGTAGAACTGATTTTTGATAATACTCAAGGCCGGTTGCCCGGCACGTTTGCAGATCGTAATCAAATTGCCATTAAGCGCTTAGTAACGCGAGATGGCCAATCTCTTTATTTTTTAAATGGGAGTAAGTGCCGTAAGCGCGATATCACGGATATCTTTTTGGGTACTGGCCTAGGTCCTCGCAGTTACGCAATTATAGAGCAAGGGATGATCTCTCGCTTGATTGAGAGTAAGCCGCAAGAGTTAAGAGTTTTTTTAGAAGAAGCCGCCGGGATTTCAAAATATAAAGAGCGTAGACGAGAAACCCAAACTCGGATCAAGAGTACCCGCGAAAACATGGAGCGTTTGCTCGATGTTAGGCAAGAGCTACAGAGTCAGCTAGATAAACTGGCACTTCAAGCACAACAGGCGAGCGAATATAAGTCTTTAAAGTCGCAAGAGCGTGACTTAAAGTCTTGGATAGCGATTTTAAAGTGGCAAAGCCTTGAGCAAAAGCAGGCAATCAAAGCCAAAGAAATTGCCAAACTCAATGAAAAATTAGCATTTTTTAATGAAGCTCACAGTGGTCATGACAGCATTTTAGCGACGTTAGAACATGAAATTAAGCATTGCAATGATGGCTATGAGCAAGCACAACATAGCGTGCACCGAATTGAAACCCAGTTGGCAACGCTTGAGCAACAGAAAGTCAATCTAACTGACAAAAAGCGTCAGCTTATTGAGCAGTCTCAAATACTGAAATCACAACAGCAAGAAGTGATTGAGGCGCAAGACGAGCAAGCCGAGTATGTGGCGAGCAGCGCTGAAAAAGTCGCTGAAGTTTCTGAACGACTTGAAATTGCGCTATTGCAATTGGAAGAAATTCAACTCATAAATGAGCAAAGTGACACAGAGCAGACTCAGTTAGAAGCGCAGTTTAGTGGTGCACAGAAGCAGTACCAACAAATACATGCTCAGGTACAGCAAGGGGCAAGCCAATTAGCGCAACAACAGCAAGCTAAACTGCACATAGACAAGCGTCAGGCTGAACTGCTGGAACAGGCAGACGCGCATCACGCATCTATGTTGGAAAATGACTTGGCTGAAGCTCAGGATGCACATCATCAGCTGGTTCAAGCGATGGCTAAATTACAAAGCCAAGCTGGTAAGTTGCAAGACCAAGAGCAAGCCAATAAAGAGGAAATCTTACTGGCACAGGCTCATGCTCAAAAAGCGAACCAGGTGTTACAAGAAGTGCAATCTGAAATAAAAGCGTTATCACGCTGGGCAGAGGAAACATCGGAGGCTTCATCTGCGACTATGTTATCGCAACTTGTTGTCGAGTCTGGGTATGAAGAATGCGTGGAAGCGGCACTGCTTGGGTTGACGCATTTGGTCGTTGAGCAAAGCGAAATGAATACGCTATGGCCCATCGAACTCGAAGTTCCCGTTGATTCCGTCGCGACAAAAATAAGCTCAGGACTATTCCCCAGCTTTTTAACGAAAATAAAATTATGCGCTGAACCTACAGACTTTAAATCGTGTGAACAATTCCTTCTCGGCGTGACGGTCGGTGGCGTTATTGTGGGAGATAACTTCAAGGCCAAGGCGAAAAGCAATGAAGAGAGTGGCGTGTTAAAACGCTATGCCCAATTGCAGTCATGCCAATCTCAGCTTCCTCATTTACAACAACTCACCGAAGAGGCCGAGCAGGCTGTAGCACAGAAACGTATTGCTCTTGAGGATACGCAAGCTGGTTTATTAGAAATACAGCAATGCGTTCACGAAAAAGCACAAGCAATCGCCAGCCATAAAACCAAAATTGAAATGCTGGATGAGAATCTGAGCACTTGGCGTGAGCAAGGACAGAAAATTCAAGAACAACTTGATGCCATTGCTCAAGAACGAGCTGAGGTCATCGAACAACTTGAACTTTATACTGAACAGCAATTACAACGTGATGAATTGCTAGCGCAAGCACAACAAGCACAACAACTGGCCGAGGTTAAGTTGGCCGAGTTTAAACAACATAGTCAATCTCGACGCGCCGCATTACAAGAAGCACAGCAATTAGTTCATACCACTAAACTTGCATCACAGCAGGCAGAAAGTGAACTACAGCTCAGCAATTCTAAATTTGAACACTTGCAACATCGTCGCGATGAAATAAACCAGCGCATCGAGCAAACACAAGCAGATATTTTGCTTTGTGAAGAGCCGCTCGCGAAGGCGCATGAAGACATTGAATTATTGCTCGCCCAACATCTAGAAGCCAAGGCGCAAAAGCAAACGATGTTGGATACGCTCAACCAAGCCAAGGAAAACCTTTCCCAAAAACAAGCGGCATTAAAAGATGCACAAGGCGAAGTGGGTAAACTCAATGAGTCTTTGCAACAAGTGAAACTTGAAGAGCAAAGCTTGATGATAAAGGCGCAAGCGGCACTTGAACCCTTACAGGAGCTTGGTCGGACGCTAAAAGCGGAGCTGGCGCAATTACCTGAGGATGCAAATTTGGGGCAGTATCAAGCTAATTTAAGCCGAGTTAGTAATGATCTTGGTAAGTTAGGGGCTGTGAACTTAGCTGCAATTGAAGAGTTTGAAGAAGCGAAGGCACGCAAAACCTATTTAGATACACAGCTGGATGATCTCACTAATGCGTTAGAAACGTTAGAAGCGGTGATCAGAAAAATTGATAAAGAGACCAAAACCCGCTTCAGTGCCACCTTTAATCAAGTGAATGAAGATTTAGCCGAGTTGTTTCCTAAAGTGTTTGGTGGGGGGAATGCATATCTAGAATTGACTAGCGATGACTTGCTGGAAAGTGGTGTTTCTATCATGGCAAGGCCGCCTGGTAAGAAAAACTCGACAATTCATCTGTTAAGTGGTGGAGAAAAAGCGCTGACCGCATTATCATTGGTGTTTTCAATATTCAGGCTTAATCCAGCCCCATTCTGTATGCTGGATGAAGTAGATGCACCGCTTGATGACGCAAACGTAGGGCGATTTTGTCGTTTGGTTGAAGAGATGTCGCAAACAGTGCAATTTATTTATATCAGTCATAATAAGGTCGCTATGGAAATGGCGGGTAGACTGACGGGGGTAACCATGGCAGAACCCGGGGTGTCGCGTATGGTTGCCGTAGATATAGAACAAGCGGTGCAAATGGCACAGGCATAACAACAAAAAAGGTGAGCAATGGCCACAGAGTTAAGATGGGCATTAATCGTGATCAGTGCGTTGGTCATAGGCGGGTTACTCATACATGGACTTTGGTCTGTTCGTAAGAAGAACAGCGATAAAGTGTCTAAAAAGGAGCCCAATGAACTCAAAGAGCAAACGCCGAATCATGATAAAGAGCCTGACGAACCTGAAATTGGAGAGATGACCTTTAGTGCGGTAGATGAAGAGCCTGCGACTGAGGGTATTTTAGCGACGGAAGAGCCTGAAACTGAGGTGCAAACCGAGAACAGTGGATCTGAAGAGGCTGAGCCTGAAGAGAGTGCAATAGAGCCACAAGACTTTATTATTCTCCACGTTGATATGCCTGAAGGCCTGAAAATGGCAGGTTCAAGGTTGTTACCAACCGTGTTAAGCCTTGGATTTAAATATTCTGATGAGGGCTTCTTTAATCGCCATTTAGAGCCGTCCGGAAACGGTCCTGTGTTATTTAGATTGGTAAACATGTACAACCCAGGTACGTTTGACATCGATAACATGGAACAATTTAGCACAGCTGGCATTAGCCTATTTATGACATTACCTTGTGAAGGCGATAACTTGGCTGCATTTAATATGCTTCACAGTGCATCGAAAAAACTAGCTGAAGAGTTTGGCGCAACCGTACTTGATAAAGACCGCGAACCGTTAACGGTTGAAGCCGTGCGCGGTTATGTTGAAAAAGTGCGTGAATTCGCCGCTTAATCGCTACTTAGAATCATTTTTAAGCCACTGGCATCTGCTGGTGGCTTTTTACGTTTAGAGGTTTAAATGTCAGACAACATTGAAAGCCAAGTTGCAGCTCTTAGGCAGCAACTCGAAGATTACAATTACCAATATTATGTTCTAGATAACCCAAGTGTGCCTGATGCGGAATATGATCGTGTAATGCGCCAGTTGATGGCGCTTGAGCAGCAGCATCCTGAGTTACAAAGTCCTGATTCCCCATCGCAGAAAGTGGGTGGTGAAGCGCTTAGCAAGTTTGAGCAAGTAACACACAGAGTACCTATGTTGTCGCTTGATAATGCCTTCGACGAGAGTGAATTTACGGCATTTAATCGCCGTCTAAAAGAGCGCCTACTGACAAGTAAAGATGTTACTTTTTGCTGTGAACCAAAGCTCGATGGCTTGGCGGTGTCTATTTTGTATCGTGATGGTGTGCTCGTTCAAGCGGCGACAAGGGGAGACGGTCAAGTTGGGGAAAACATTACGGAGAACGTCAAAACCATTCGCAATATTCCGCTGAAATTGCGTGGAGAACATATTCCGCATGAAGTAGAAGTGCGTGGTGAAGTCTTTATGGATACTGCGGGTTTCATTAAGCTAAATGAAACGGCGCAAGCAAAAGGTGATAAGACCTTTGCAAACCCAAGAAATGCGGCTGCGGGAAGTCTGCGCCAATTAGACTCAAAAATCACCGCTAAGCGTCCGTTGATGTTTTATGCTTATTCTATGGGCTTGGTTGAAGGCGGTGAGCTGGCCAACGAGCATTATGCGCAACTACAGCAATTACAAGGTTGGGGCTTGCCAATGAGCCCTGAGACAAAGCTTGTCGATAATGCACAGCAAGCTTTGGCTTATTATCAAGATATCATGACGCGCCGTGCTGAGCTTCCCTATGAAATCGACGGCGTAGTGATCAAAGTGAATGATAAAGCGCAGCAAGAGCAGCTTGGCTTTGTTGCTCGCGCGCCGCGCTGGGCGATTGCATTTAAGTTTCCAGCACAAGAAGAGATCACTCAGCTGCTTGATGTTGAGTTTCAGGTCGGTCGTACTGGTGCGATCACGCCCGTTGCACGTTTAGAGCCTGTTTTTGTTGGTGGTGTTACGGTATCGAATGCCACGCTTCATAATGGTGATGAAATTGCGCGTTTAGGTGTAAAGATTGGTGATACCGTTATTGTACGCCGAGCTGGGGATGTGATCCCTCAGGTAACTCAGGTCGTTTTAGATAGGCGTCCAGATGATGCCAAAGAGATTGAGTTTCCAGATACTTGTCCGGTGTGTGATTCTCATGTTGAGCGCGTTGAAGGGGAAGCGGTTGCGCGTTGTACTGGCGGTTTAGTGTGCCGTGCACAACGTAAAGAAGCAATTAAGCACTTTGCATCGAGAAAGGCCCTCGACATAGATGGCCTTGGCGACAAAATAGTTGAGCAGTTAGTTGAGCGAGAGCTAATCAAGACGCCTGCCGATCTGTTTATCTTAAGACAAGGGCATTTTGAGTCTCTTGAACGTATGGGACCAAAGTCTGCTAAAAACTTGGTTGCGGCGCTTGAGGAAGCAAAGCAAACAACGTTAGCCAAATTTTTGTATTCCCTTGGGATCAGAGAAGTAGGTGAAGCGACAGCACAAAACTTGGCAAATCACTTCCTGATGCTTGAAAAAGTGATGGCCGCCTCCATTGATACTCTACAGCAAGTAAGTGATGTTGGTGTTGTTGTTGCGCAGCACATTCATAGTTTTTTTGCCGAGCAGCACAATCAAGAAGTGGTAACTGCATTGATTGAAGTGGGTGTAACTTGGCAAGATGTGGCAGCACCGTCAGAGGATGCACAGCCTTTAGCAGGGTTAACTTATGTGTTGACTGGAACCTTGAGCCAACTGAACCGCAACGATGCTAAAGCGAGATTGCAAGCGCTTGGCGCTAAGGTCGCGGGTAGTGTGTCGAAAAATACGGATGCAGTTTATGCCGGCGAAAAAGCAGGCTCTAAGCTCACTAAGGCACAAGAGCTAGGTGTTGAGGTGTTCGATGAAGAGGCGCTGATCGCACTGTTAAACAAATACGAGTAGTAAAATGAAATCAGTAACACGATACGGCCCTGAATACTGGGATAAATATGGCGTTTATCGTACGCCTATCGCTTTTAATTTAGCGCTGGTCGTGTTGCTCCGCCCGTTGCTTATTTGGGTGTTTTCTGCACTTGCGAGACGCCCAGATTTGGATTTGATGTCGCTATTCTTTGAGTCTAAGTTTCACTTTTTTGTCGCGACAGGGATCGCTTGTATCGCCCTCATACCAACCGTTGTGTTTTCTCTTAGGCGGCCAACAAGCTCTCCAAAGCTCGCAGTCGTCTGGCGTTATATGCGTTTGCCACTTATATTAACAGCGGTACTCGATTTGGCGTGGTTAATCCTGCAAGCTGGGAAAACCCATTATAGTTATTCTCCTTATATTGCCGTACAAATTGTACTGGTGAGTTGGGTACTTTTATATTTAATTAAAAGCCGCTATCTAAGTTGCTTTTTTGGCGATTGGCCACTTCCTGTTGAAGAGCAAAAGACAGAAGTAAACAAGAGAGAGAATTGAGATGTTAAAGTGGTTAGATATACTAAACTTTGCCAGAAATGGTAATCCTGTTGCTCCTCGCAGAGTTGAAAAATCGGACCAGCAATGGCAATCAGAGCTTGCTCCAGAAATTTACATGATCACCAGGAAAAAGGGGACTGAACGCCCGTTTAGCTCACAAAGTTGTCAGCTTTTTGAACCTGGTAAATACTACTGTGTATGCTGTGGCGAGCTGTTATTCGATGCCGAAGAAAAGTTTGATAGTGGCTCTGGTTGGCCCTCGTTTACACAGCCTGCAGCAGTGGAAGCGGTAGCGTATCATGGCGATAAGAGCCATGGAATGACGCGCGTCGAAATCACTTGTAACGTGTGTGATAGCCACTTAGGTCACGTATTCCCTGATGGCCCTGAACCAAGTGGACTGCGTTATTGTGTTAATGCCCTTGCAATGGAAAAGAAATAGTTCAATTGCGATAAACAAGTGATTACTCAAAGTCGAGTTTCATTTCATTTAGTTTAGCTTTGAGTTTACCGTAGCGGATCTGCTGTTCACTATCCAACTCAGACTGATTTAGCAAGGTAGTACAACGCTTTGCTAAATTGGAATTAAAAGTACTTCCTGACTTAGCACAACTATCACTCATACATTGCAGTAAATTTAGGGCTATTCCTGAGTTTTTAGGCATAATTCTAAATGCTTGAGTGAATGCCTCCAAAGCGGTTTCATATTGTCCTTTGTTAAATTGTGTGACCGCATGGTTATTCAGCTCTCTAGGGCCCATGGTGATCTCTTTTTTCTCTTGTTGCTGCTGATATAGATAGTGCATTGTGATGGGATCTGCGCTTGAGCTATGGCGCTCACAGTGGGCAATAACTTGACTAAATAGCTCCTGAGCTTTGTGGTTTAATCCCACCTCATGTAGTGCTTTTGCTTTGTCTAAAGTGGAATCTACCGAGCGAATAACGGGTTCATCTTCTAACTGTTCTAGCAGTTGTTTCGCTTTTTTATGCTCATCTTTTAGATAATGGACGCGGGCGTTGAGAACATCGATTTGCGCTTGAGTTTGTGCGTTTGGAAATTGCTGTTTTAAATCACTCAGGTATTGTTGCGTTTGTCTTGTGAGACGAGTGACTTGGTCTGATTGATCGGTACTCAGAGCAAAATCTATTCCTGCTCGTGCGGCGTTTAAATACACTTCTGGTTTGTCATGGATAGAGTAGCGCGCGAAACTTGCTATATCTTTATGTGCTTTATAGCTGGCTTCATAGTCGTGATTAATTTGCGCAACTCGACCAAGTGACTGTTGCCTATTTATATTTCTTGGTGCCATCTCAATTGCTTGCTCTAACAATTGCTGAGCATTCTCATATTGATTTAGCTTTATTTCGAGTTTGCTCAATAAATCGAGCGCAGGAAGACGAGTTTCTGGTCGCTCTATTAAGGTTTTCAACATCTTTTGAGCGATAACATCTTCATTGTTGGTAATGAGCGCCTCGACCAAGCCTAGCTTTGCCCATGTAAACTTTTGCAGAGCCAAAACCGACTTGTAAAAAGACTTTGCTTCTTCTAATTGATTGAGTCTGAGTAGAAGTTCTCCTTTTAGCTTTAGGAGTAGGGAAGTGTAGTTATGATCCTTGTTGTCTAGTTCTAGATCTAGCGCTTTTAAGGCCTTTGAATAGTTCTTATCGTCTACAAGCAAGTTTATATGCCTTAAAGCCTGTTTACGCTTTAAAACTCGTTCTATACGGTTTTGTAGTTCTTTTATTGAAAAGGGCTTAACTAAAAAGTCATCGGGTTGGAGTTCGATAATACTATGGACTAACTCGGGGCTAGTTTCAGAAGAAATAAAAATAAAAGCGGTACTTGAGCGAATTAACTGTTTGGACCGTAACTCTTCATAAAATTGATAGCCATTTTGCTTTTTTGCTAAACCAAAAGAGCATACGATGAGATCAAACTTATTGATGGTACAAAGCTCTTTTGCATTGTTTGCACTCTCTGCAAATTTTAAATTTCTGAAATCTAACTGTTCTAAAGATTGTTTCATATAGCTCAATGCTAATGGTTGATCTTCAACGATTAACATTTTGGCATTTTGAATAGATGGAGCTGACATAGAAACAATTTTTAGACAATGGCTTTGCTTCTAGTCTAGTACTTAGGTGTAGTTTTGAAAACAAAAATTAACTCATTTTTAGTAGGTTAGTCTATTTAGCTTATCCCAACTATTTACTGAGGTTAGTGTCAAAATAGTTAAGGGTATAAGCAAAATTTGGGAGGCTGGGTAGAGTATCTAATTAGTTAGTAAATGAGAAAACCGAGGTTGTTTCTATGGACTTTATGGCAGGTTTAAGTTTATTCAGTTTGATGTGTGGTTTGAGTAGGTGATAAGTAATAATGACTGTATGGAAAGTGAAGTGGTGTAATGGATTTAAAGCTGTGACTTTAGCCTTAGTGCGATGTTTTGCATCGACCACTATATCTAGAAAATAAAGTGGTGGGTTGTACTGGACTTGAACCAGTGACCCTCGCCTTGTAAGGGCGATGCTCTCCCAACTGAGCTAACAACCCAAATTGTGTTTCAATTTATACTCTTGAATCGAGTTTAATGTCCAATTCTAATCTAAGAGTAAAAATGGTGGGTTGTACTGGACTTGAACCAGTGACCCTCGCCTTGTAAGGGCGATGCTCTCCCAACTGAGCTAACAACCCAAATTGTGTTTCAATTTATACTCTTGAATCGAGTTATAGTGGGTTGTACTGGACTGAAACCAGTGACCCTTGCCTTGCTCAGGCTTAGTGCGATGCTTTGCATCAACCACTCTATCTAATAAATAATAAAGTGGTGGGTTGTACTGGACTTGAACCAGTGACCCTCGCCTTGTAAGGGCGATGCTCTCCCAACTGAGCTAACAACCCAAATTGTGTTTCAATTTATACTCTCGAATAGAGTTTAATGTCCAATTCTAATCTAAGAGTAGAAGTGGTGGGTTGTACTGGACTTGAACCAGTGACCCTCGCCTTGTAAGGGCGATGCTCTCCCAACTGAGCTAACAACCCA
>NZ_JANHZS010000046.1:0-17932 GCF_041414765.1 Pseudoalteromonas sp. DY56-GL79
GCGAGTAACGAGGTTCGAACTCGTGACCTCGACCTTGGCAAGGTCGCGCTCTACCAGCTGAGCTATACTCGCATTCCATTTTTCACACTGGTAAATTTAATATGTGAAAAATAAATGGTGCCCGGGGCCGGACTTGAACCGGCACGCTGTTACCAGCGAGGGATTTTAAATCCCTTGTGTCTACCAATTCCACCACCCGGGCATCGGGTGTGAAAGCAAAAATTGGAGCGAGTAACGAGGTTCGAACTCGTGACCTCGACCTTGGCAAGGTCGCGCTCTACCAGCTGAGCTATACTCGCATTCCGTCTTGTACATAAAAACCATTTAGATTTGTTACATACAAATCCCGATATAAATGGTGCCCGGGGCCGGACTTGAACCGGCACGCTGTTACCAGCGAGGGATTTTAAATCCCTTGTGTCTACCAATTCCACCACCCGGGCATCGGGCTTGCTTTCGCATGTGGATATGTTGAGAAATGGAGGCGGAACCCGGAGTCGAACCGAGGTAGACGGATTTGCAATCCGCTGCATGGCCACTCTGCCATTCCGCCGCAAATTTGGAGCGAGTAACGAGGTTCGAACTCGTGACCTCGACCTTGGCAAGGTCGCGCTCTACCAGCTGAGCTATACTCGCGTTCCATTATTTAAATCTACTTATTTACTAAGCTTCTTTAAACTTTAATTTGCTAGGTGATGCTATCTAAATTTCATTTAGATGACATACTGCCCTCTCAACACGGACGCATTCTACAGAAGTTCTGGAACGCGTCAACATAAAAAATGAATGTTTTGAATCGTTTGCTCAAAATTTATCTAAACCGCTGAGTTTATAATCATTTCAAGTCAAGAATTAGTCAATTCTCCTTTTGCAGCATAGAGATACTGGATCATAGAAACTAATGTGAGCAATGTCGCGATGGCTAAAAGTGCGTAACTTAGCATTGTCATCCAATCGGATAATTGCCAAATCAAACCTATAATAGCTAACATCTGTGCAGCTGTTTTGAATTTACCCAGCCAAGATACTGCAACACTTCCTCTTTTACCTTGTTCAGCCATCCATTCACGCAACGCAGAAATAACTATTTCTCTACTAATAATGACAACAGCAGAAATAGTAATGAAATAATTATCATAATGTGTAGCAAGTATCACTAAAGCAACACTGACCATCACCTTGTCGGCAACAGGATCTAAAAAAGCACCAAATGGCGTTGACTGTTCCAACTTACGCGCAAGATAGCCATCGAGGATATCGGTAACAGAAGCTAACCAGAAAATAAAAGCGGCGGCAAAAAACGCCCATGAATAAGGAAGATAAAAAACGACTGCAAACACGGGAATGAGTAGCAATCTAAATGTTGTGAGCGTATTTGGAATATTCCACATAACTACTTGGTATTGTCTTTTTTTCTATGTTCGCATGATTGCTTAAGCTTTGTCATGCAAATGATTAAATATCTTTTCAGCCATTTCAGGGCTGATCCCAGGAACTTGCTTTAATTGATGTATATTTGCAGATTTAACTCCCTGCATGCCTCCTAAAAACTTAAGTAGTGCCTGACGTCTTTTCTGACCTACGCCTTCAATCTCTTCAAGCACAGATTGCGTTCTTTGTTTTTGTCTTTTATTACGATGCCCTGCAATTGCAAAGCGATGTGATTCGTCGCGGATATGCTGGATAAGGTGTAATGCAGGTGAATCACTTTCGACATTCACCGTTTTACGACCACCATCTATAAGCAATGTTTCTAATCCTGGCTTTCGGCTTGTGCCTTTTGCAACCCCTATCAGTATCGGCATTTTATTGAGTTGCCAATCAGCAAAGAAAGATTCCGCCCTACCTAACTGCCCCTTACCACCATCAATAAAAATAATATCGGGTACTTTCGCTTCATCCGACATTTTGCCGTAGCGCTTATTTAATGCAAAATCCATCGCTGCGTAATCATCCCCTGGGGTGATCCCAGTGACGTTATATCTGCGATACTCTCTATTGTTTGGCCCTTGACCATCGAATACAACACACGATGCAACCGTGTTTTCTCCCATGGTATGGCTGATATCAAAACACTCCATTCTTTGAATATCTGACAGCCCTAGCACTGCTTTTAGTTTGGCATATCGTTTGGTGATTGAGTCTTGTGCACTTTGTTTAACTTCAATACTGTTTTGCGCATTTTTATTTGCCAATGCAAGATATTGGGCTCGCTCCCCACGAACGTTACATTTGAAATTAACTTTGCGCTTCGAAACTTGGGTCAGCGCAGCTTCTAATGCACTTCCCTCTTCTATTTCGAATGGCAATACAATTTCTTTAGCAATTCTAGCGTGGTTACCCGTTGAAATATAATACTGTCCGATGAAAGAAGTTAGCACTTCATCTGCGCCAGAATCTTTTGGTACTTTTGGAAAATGTGTTTTCGTCCCAAGTACCTTATGTTCCCTTATCATCAGTACATGAATGGCCACTAAACCGTTCTTCTGCTCATAACCGATGACATCAAGCTCTGCAAAGTTTCCTGCAATGGACTGCTGTTCTTGCATTTGCCTTAATAAAGCAATTTGATCTCTGTGTTTCGCTGCTTTCTCAAAATCCAAAGACATACTGGCGCTTTCCATTCGTTCCACCAGTGCTGAAATAACGTCCTGAGAGCGTCCCGTCAAAAACTGTCGAACCATGGCTACTTGTTCTTGGTATTCTTCGTCGCTTACCTTGCCAACGCATGGTCCTGAACATCTTTTTAACTGATACTGCAAACAAGGTCGGCTGCGTGCGCGGTAATACGCATCTTCGCATTGCCTAACGGGGAAGATCTTCTGCATTAACCTCAGACTTTCCGATACTGCAGCACTGCTAGGGAAAGGACCAAAATACTCGCCTTTTTGTTTTCTACTACCACGATGAAATGCAAGTCTTGGATGTTGATGGGCGCTCAGGAAAATATACGGATAACTCTTATCATCTCTTAAGAGAATGTTATATCGTGGTTGGTATTTCTTAATTAAGTTATTTTCTAAAAGCAGCGCTTCGGTTTCGGTATTCGTTAACGTAACTTCAATATGGTCAATATTACTGACCAATACTCGCGTTTTACTATCTGTGATATTTGAACGGAAGTAGCTAGAAACTCGTTTTTTGAGGTTTTTTGCTTTACCAACATAGATAACCTGGTCGTCCACATCGTACATGCGGTACACACCAGGTTCTGTTGTTAATGTCTTGAGGAAAGGTTTGTAGTCAAATTCAGTCATTTAAAAAGAACTTAATGACTGCTATCTATATCGATCATTTTATGGCGAATCGCCAAGTGGGTTAATTCCACATCACCGCTCACATTGAGCTTTTCAAACATGCGATAGCGATAACTATTTACCGTCTTAGAACTTAGGTTCAAGCGATCTGCAATATTTTGTGCTTTCTCACCTTTAGTGATCATGAGCATGATCTGCAATTCTCTTTCCGATAGCGATTGGAAAGGGTTTTCGTCATTGCGGCCACTAAATTGCGCAAGGGCAATTTGCTGAGCAATTTCTGGCGCAATATAACGTTGACCAGCATTAACCGCACGTATTGCATTGATCATTTCATCAGGGCCAGCACCTTTTGTTAGGTAACCATGCGCACCAATTTGCATTACCTTGCTTGGAAAAGGATCTTCACAATGCACGGTAAGCACAATAACTTTTACATCAGGACAGTAACGGCAAATCTTTTTGGTCGCTTCCAATCCACCAATACCAGGCATGTTCATGTCCATTAGCACAATGTCAGGCTCACTTTGGCGACAAAAGGTTACGGCTTCCTCACCGGTTTTGGCTTCTCCTACCACTTTAAAGCCACGCACATCATCTAAAATGCGTTTTATGCCAGTCCTGACAAGTTCATGATCATCAACTAAAAGCACATTAATCAATGGCACACCCTCTACATATATATTGGTAAAAGGAGCGAAGCAACCAACAGCCTCGCTTCCAGATGTTTGAGATTACCACATATTTTTTAAAAGCATAACGATAGAAACAAGAGAAAAATACAATTTTGATATGAATTAACCAAATAGTTAATTAATGGAAGAAGCTGGTTGATTATAATTTCACCGTTTTGTGATTTTAAAGGCAGCCGCTACGGCATTTTAGCCATAGCGACTTATAGTAGATTTATTTTTATATGACTCAGCTTTGCTTTGAAAATTTATCGACCCAAAGTGCAATCACACCATCACCAGTTACATTACATGCTGTGCCAAAACTATCTTGCGCTAAATATAAAGCAATCATCAATGCCACTGCGCCCTCATTAAAACCAAGCATACTGGTCAATAGCCCAAGCGCAGACATAACCGCTCCACCCGGCGCACCAGGAGCCGCAATCATTACTACACCAAGCATAAAGATGAATGGCAACATTTCCGACAATGAAGGTACAACCATCTCAGGAGAAAGCAGCATCACAGCCATTGCGCAAGTCACTATGGTAATAGTCGACCCTGACAAATGGATGGTGGCACAAAGTGGTACGGTAAAATTGGCAACCTCTTCGTTAACATTATTAGATTTACTTGCACGAAGAGACACTGGAATAGTTGCCGCGCTCGACATAGTACCAATCGCAGTAAAATACGCAGGTAGCATATTTTTGATTAATTCCAATGGATTTCTACCAAGTAACAGACCGCTCACCACAAACAAAGTGCTTAGCCATAGCCAATGCATAATAATCGCGGCAAGCAATACCACGCCAAACGTACTCAGGGTGTCGAATACCGTACCTGCTACCGCCATTTCAGCAAAAACACCGGCAATGTAAAGTGGTAATATTGGAATAATGACTTTCGCAAGCAGTGCATCTACCACATCTCTCGCTTCGTCGGTGACGCCTTTAAGTTTAGTTAAACCACACTGGCTCATCCCAATACCAAAGATAAATGCAGTTGCAAGTGCCGTCATCACTCCCATCAGCGGAGGGATCTCGATATTAATAAGGCTCTTAAGATGAGATTCTTCCACGGCTTGATAAGCAACACCACCGTCAAAAAATGGAATGAAAGCATTAACTAATAGAAATGCTAACGTGCCAGCAATAATGGTTGACCCATAAGCAAAGCCGACTGTCTTACCAAGCAAGTGGCCCGATCCCTTTGGTAAACCTGCTATACCTGAAGCAATAAAAAGCAGGATTATCAGAGGAATAGTAAAGCTGATAAGTTGCCCTATGATCACCTTGAAGGTGTATAAGAGCTCAACTAACACAGTCGGCAAGTACAGACCCGCCAACATACCAGCGACGATACCCGCCACTAGCTTCAATATAAGAGACATAGTTACTTCCTAGCAGATTTTCAAAGGCGTTGTTGTAACATGTTTTTGACCATCTTTGCTATTAATTCGATGGAGATAAATCGATTTGTACATTTTATGTATACATATTCGCCACCTAACGTAAATAATTGCAACTTGACGAAAATAAATTGTTTCAGCTCATTGCATATTATCTAATACTGACAAAAGTCTCTGTATAATAATTAAATTCATGCTCAAAGCTGTAACCTACTCTTTTGTCGCACTTAGTCTATCTAGCCAAACATGGGCACTAGACCCAAATAAAATCCCATTTATCGATAGCTCTGCAAAAATTGATGGTGTACTTGAAGCCGATATTTGGCAACGTGCATTAGAAATAGATATCAACAACATCACTTGGCCATACGAGAACCAATCAAGTCCAGTACAAACTAAGGCCTACGTATATGAGAATGGTCAATCTTTATTTATTGCTTTTGATGCAAAGGACCCTAATCCTGAGTTGATCCGCGCATTTTATCGTGACCGTGACCGCGCCTGGGAAGATGACCTTGTCGGCATTAAAATTGACTCATTTAACAATGCCCAAAGCGCTTACCAGTTTTTCATCAATCCACTAGGTGTACAACAAGACTCAATTGAAAACGAACTCACTAAAAGTGAGAATGGTTCTTGGAATGGGATCTGGGATAGCGTCGGAAAGATAAACAAAGACGGTTATGTTGTTGAAGTTGAAATCCCACTTCGTGTATTAAATTTTAACGACTCCATCGAGAGCAAAACCATGGCTTTAGAGTTTCTGCGTTTTTATCCAAGAAATGAAAGGTTGCGTATCTCCAGCATGCAATTGCGACATGCAAATTCTTGCTGGATCTGTCAGATGCCAAAATATCAAGGATTTGCTAAGGCTAAGCAAGGTAGTAACTTTGCCGTTATTCCAACACTTGTCACCAATAGGCAAGAATCTCGCGACATTAATGATGGTATCGCAGAGCCGTGGCAAGCCGACAATAATGTCGAGCCGGGTTTAGACGTAAAGTGGGCTATCACACCAGACACGACGCTAAACGCAACACTAAACCCTGATTTCTCACAAGTTGAAGCTGACACAGGACAATTGAGCGTCAACAATAGCTTTAGCCTATTTTTCCCTGAAAAACGGGCGTTCTTTTTAGATAATTCCGATTACTTTTCTTCTCACCTTAACCTTATTCATACTCGGAACATTTCAGCACCCGATTATGGCGTCAAGCTTACCGGTAATAAAAACGGTCACACTTTTGCAGGATTTATTGCCAACGATGAAAGACTCAATGTCGTTGTTCCTGGAAATTTAGGCTCAAGTGTTGTCTCATTAGAGAGAAAAAGCCAAAACATGGCACTTAGATACCGTCATGACATAAACAAAACC
This sequence comes from Pseudoalteromonas sp. DY56-GL79, assembly GCF_041414765.1. NCBI lineage: Bacteria > Pseudomonadati > Pseudomonadota > Gammaproteobacteria > Alteromonadales > Pseudoalteromonadaceae > Pseudoalteromonas > Pseudoalteromonas sp. DY56-GL79. The sequence goes on from NZ_JANHZS010000046.1 coordinate 6,718, forward strand.
TTGTCTGTAGGCGTGACATCGACGACCAGGCAAAGCGACGACTATCGCAACCAAGTTGCGAGTATAGACGCCAAATACAAGCCAACAGATAACGACACCTTACAAGTGCAGTTAATTGGCTCAGATACAAACTATGATAGCGCTTTTGTTGAATCGTTATGTGATAGTACGCTCGCTGAGTGCGACCTAAACGAAAGCGTACTCAGAGTGATTGACGAAGATGACCGAGGTGCTGGCTATTACGTTAATTATGAGCACAATCGCAAGTATTGGAAGGCATTTACCAGTTATCAAGCTCGCGATGCCGCACTTAGAACCGATATGGGCTTTATCACTCAGGTCGACTTTAATAAATTTCTTTTTGGCGGTGAGTACCGTTGGTATGGCGATGACAACAACTGGTGGAACCGTGCACGTTGGTACGCCGACTGGGATATTTCCCACAACGAGCAAGGCGAGTTATTAGAAAAAGAAGTGCAAACCAACTTTGCAGTTGACGGCCCATTGCAAAGCTTTCTTGATTTCGGTGTTGAACATAGAAAACGCACTGGACTGCGACATGATGAAACCCGTCTAGCGATTGACGGCAATACCGATCTATTTACCGAGAATTCACAGTGGACCTATATGGAGTTCAAGCCAATGGCCGGCGTTTTCGCAGGCTTGAACTTAAGTAAAGGAAACCGCGTTGATCTTGCAAACAACCGTCTTGGTGATTTGTATTTCGCCCGTCCGGTTATTAACGTCAATCTTGGCAAACATTTTGAAGTTAGATTGCGCCATACATTCGAAAAAATGAAAGCGAATGGCGCGGAAGTTTATACCGCAAATCTGAGCGATATACGCCTGACTTACCAATTTAACATTAATAGCTATCTGAGATTGGCAATCATCAACACGGATATTTCGAGAAACCAGAGCAATTATAATGACGATGTTGATGCGACTTATAAAAGCATCAGTACCCAACTGCTCTATTCCTACAAACTAAACCCACAAACCGTTTTCTTTGCAGGCTATTCCGATCATGGTTATCAAGACGATGATTTGTCAAAGATAACTAAAGACGAAAAGACGGTATTTATGAAGTTCAGTTATGCCTGGTTGATTTAAATATCAACCTTTAAATAACTATTGGCTATAAGCAAATTTGATATATCTTATAGCCAATCTTTCCTTTCGTTTTGCGAAATGCGCAGTAAAGTGATGGAATACAAGCAAACCTAGATTAGGGAACACAAATGACTAAAGTATATGCAGATAACAGTCTAACTATCGGTAATACACCGTTGGTTAAAATCAATCGCGTTTCTGGCGGCAATGTTTACGCAAAAGTGGAAGCGCGTAACCCAAGCTTCAGCGTTAAATGCCGTATTGGTGCGTCTATGATCTGGGAAGCTGAAAAAGCGGGCCTTCTTAGCGAAGGTAAAGAACTTATTGAACCAACTTCAGGTAACACGGGTATTGCATTGGCTTTCGTTGCTGCTTCTCGTGGTTATAAGTTGACACTTACTATGCCAAATACGATGAGCCTTGAGCGTCGTAAACTACTTAAAGCACTTGGCGCAAATTTAGTGCTGACAGAAGGCGCCAAGGGCATGAAAGGCGCGATTGAAAAAGCAAATGAAATCCAAGCAAGTAACCCTGAAAAATACGTGTTACTGCAACAGTTTGAAAACCCAGCAAACCCGAAGATCCACTTTGAAACAACGGGTCCGGAAATTTTTGATGCACTTGAAGGTAATATCGATTACTTCGTTGCGGGCGTTGGTACGGGTGGCACGATCACTGGTGTTTCGCGCTATCTGAAAAATGAAAAAGGCCTAAATGTTAAGTCAATCGCTGTTGAGCCAGTTGACTCACCAGTTATCACGCAAACCCTTGCGGGCGACGAAGTAAAACCGGGTCCACACAAAATTCAAGGGATCGGTGCTGGCTTTATTCCGGGCAACCTAGATCTTGAGCTTATTGATGGCGTTGAGTTGGTGTCGAATGAAGATGCAATTGCAATGGCACACCAGCTGATGAAAGACGAAGGTATTTTAGTAGGTATTTCTTCAGGCGCAGCCCTAGTTGCCGCAAAGCGTATTGCCGAGCAACCTGAAAATGCTGATAAAAACATCGTGGTTATTTTGCCAAGCGCTGCAGAGCGTTACCTAACTAGCCCACTCTTTGCAGACACATTCTCTGAACAAGAATTAGTGCAGTAAGAGTAGAGTTTCATATTCTAGACTTTCAAGGGGCATCACTGCCCCTTTGTTTTTTATATTATTCCTTTTAATTTCACCTCCTTTCACTACACTTTATCTATTCGCTACGCTTTTTTGACTTCGATGATTGTAAAGACCTTATTACTCATGTTTTTTCTCATGTTTAGTAGTTTCATCTATGGGGAGAATTTAAACGTTGCCTACTTTAAGGGTGGAGAATTTCGCCTTGTTGCTGGAGAAAAGTACCAAGGGGGCTATCTATACAATAAGAAAGGCAAAAATGCCTTCATTCATATTGTGACATTAGATTGGCCACCTTATATCGGTGCAAACCTCTGCAATAAAGGCTGGGCCTTTCAGTTTGCCGTCGCACTGCTTACAGACTTAGATTATCAAGTGTATGTTGAGTTTTTGCCTTGGGCTCGTGCCGTAAGGGCCGCGGAAACGGGAAAAGCCGATATTTTATTCCCTGAATACTATATTGAGGATTCAGCACCGTCTGACAATCACAAGAATAAGACCCGCAGAGAGCTACTTGCTTTATCTAATGCCTTTCCTGGTGGTGAAATCGGCTTTTTGAAACGAAGAGGTGAAGAAGACCGCTTTGATGGCAATCTAAACTCAGTTAAGAATGAGCTCATTGGTGTCGTGAGGGGCTATCAGAATACCCCCGAGTTTGATGCTATGATGGATAATGGTGAATTTGTTACAGTAGAAGCCGTAAATGATTTACAGCTAGTGAAATTACTCGTCGGTAAGCGCGTAAATTTAGTAATAGGCGATCCAAAAGTACTGCGCTTTACAGTCAATTATTCAGACTTACCTAGAGCTGAGAAAATTGAATTACTGAGAAACATAGAAAACGTGACACCGCCTATAAAGTACAATCACCTCTACTTTGCGCTTAGCAAGCAAAAACCACATTGGCGTGAATTGCTCAAAGACATCAATCGCAATCTCTATCAATTTGAAAATAGCGGTGAAACGCAAAGAATGATCGAAATGGTCAGTAACGAGTGTTATTAACCTCTACAAAGGGCTTAACGCCTAAGCACCGCGTTTGTTCAATACCTCTGCTTAAACACACCGCATTTTTAGCTAAAATACGCTTAGGCAAATCGCTTTAGTTAATCCCTAAATACTTGTGCACTTGAACTGATAAGCGCCAATTTTTCGCTTTGCAATTGTCTATTGCAAGCTTAGTGGCCTTGGCTTTTTGGCTGATTGGCTGAAGATACACTAACTTTGGCTCAACTCCAGTTTGTGCAAATAACGCCTCTAATTCCTCAATATGCTTTTGCATCGCAACGGGGTGCTTTATCTCATCAGCACGAGCCATTGCACTTGGAAGTACTTTGTAACCCCCACGCATATTAATTTTTGGCGACACGGTAACCCAAGTTTCAGCTGGCGCGAGGATCTCAAATGTACCACTGGTTTCAATCTGTGTGCTGTACCCTTTGCTATGCAATAACTCGCATAACGGGCGAAGATCAAACATACAAGGTTCACCACCAGTGATCACCACATGTTTGGCTTGGTAGCCCCGCGACTCGAAAATCGCCAAGATCTCCTCAGCACTCGCGTTCGCCCACCACTCTGAGTCAGCCTTTTTTTCTACAGTGTTATCCAATGAAACAATAAAAGTGTCGTTGGTTTCCCACGTTTGTTTGGTATCACACCAAGCGCAACCAACTGGACAGCCCTGCAAACGTAAAAAGATTGAAGGCGTACCAGTGAAGCTTGCTTCACCCTGAATTGTTTCAAATATTTCGTTAACCTTGTACAAAATGGCCCCGTGTTTAAGATAAAGTTGTCGAAAAATACCGCGAGAAAATTGTCATTTCTCCAGCGGCCGTGTAGTATATCGCGCCCTGAAGTAAACCTCTATCAAAATCGAGGCAAATCACCTATGAGCGAAAAAGTTGTCGTAATCTATTCCGGCGGAATGGACTCTTACACTGTATTAAACAAGGCTGTCCGCGAGGGCCATGAGGTTTATGCACTGTCTTTTAACTATGGCCAGCGACATGTAAAAGAGCTACAAGTTGCCGCTGACGTATGTGCAAAACTCGGCGTTGCTCATAAGGTCGTTGATATTTCTGCTATCAATCAATTATTGTCAGGCTCTAGCCTAACTGATGACATCGACGTGCCAGAAGGCCACTATGAAGAAGAGAGCATGAAGAGCACGATTGTGCCTAATCGCAATATGATTTTGCTTTCTCTTGCGGTAGGTTACGCTGTCTCTCTAAAAGCAAATAAGGTATTTTACGGTGCTCACTCTGGCGATCATGCAATTTATCCAGATTGCCGCCCAGAGTTCGTTAAAAAGATGGATGATGTTTGTCGCATTGCGAACTACGACGCCGTTGAAATTGTGAGTCCTTACCTTAACAACTCAAAAATTGATATCCTGACTGACGGTCTAAAAATGGGATTAGATTACGCTGACACTTGGACGTGTTACAACGGCCGCGAAAAAGCATGTGGTAAGTGTGGTGCTTGCCAAGAGCGTCTCGAAGCATTTGAACTAAACCACGCAACAGATCCACTCCCGTACGAATAACCGTATCGAAAAAGGCCTCTGTTGAGGCCTCTTCATATGCTGTTCAAGTGCTTCATTTCACAGGAAGCGTCATACCTTCAAACAGCTTGTCAATATCATCTTGATTTCGCAGCAAGCTTGCACGCTCTACCACATCTTTTGTGAGGTGCGGTGCAAATCGCTCAATAAAGTCGTACATGTAGCCTCTTAGGAAGCTCCCTTTTCTGAAACCGATTTTCGTCGTACTTGCTTCAAATAGGTGACTTGCATCGATGCAAACTAAGTCGCTATCAGACTTTTGATCAAGTGCCATTGACGCCAATACACCGACACCGAGTCCTAATCTTACATAGGTTTTAATCACATCAGCGTCTGTTGCAGTAAACACGATGTGAGGCTCCAAGCCATGAGCATTAAATGCTTTATCCAGTTCTGAGCGGCCAGTAAAACCAAACACATAAGTGATCAACGGATATTTAGCGACGTCTTGCACCGTCAGTGCACTGCCTTTTTGTGCAAGAGGATGGTCTTTGGCGACCACAATACTGCGATTCCAGTGATAGCAAGGTAGCATGACCAGATCACTGTACAAGTGTAGCGCCTCGGTGGCGATAGCAAAGTCAGCATCACCTCGAGCGGCAGCATCAGAGATTTGCTGTGGCGTACCTTGATGCATATGTAGAGAAACCGCCGGGTATTTTTTCATAAACCCTTGGATCACAGGAGGTAACGCGTAACGAGCTTGTGTATGCGTCGTTGCGATGTTTAGTTTACCTTGATCTGGTAAGGTATGTTCATTTGCAACTGCTTTGATCCCTTCCACTTTAGAGAGGATCTCACGAGCAATATTAATAATTTCATTACCCGCGCCCGTAACATGCGTTAAATGCTTACCGCTACGGCCAAAAATTTGTACTCCCAACTCGTCTTCAAGCATGCGCACTTGCTTTGAAATACCAGGTTGAGAGGTATATAAACTTTCCGCCGTCGCTGACACATTAAGGTTGTGATTCAACACTTCGACGATATATCTCAATTGTTGTAATTTCATATTGCTTTTATTCTTATGATCTCTTGATGTTGAGCATCAGCCCATAGCAAAACCGCTTTTTTGTTAGCGAGTTTAGTGCAAAGCGATAAAAACCGCCTGTTACGACCTTATGTAGGCTAGCACATTTGGTAAAAATGAGGTAGCCAAGAGGTACTAAATATCAGCATTTTCACTGACGCTCCGACAGTCATTTGGCCAAATAGCGAATATTTTGACACGCTTTTGCAAACTCACGTGCTAAATCTGGCGACTATCTTTCACTAAAACTAACCGCTCATTTAGGCATCGGCTATACTAAAAAATAATGAATTCTTTATCTTTTTTACAGGTTATTGTCGTAAACCTGTTCAGAATAGTACGAATTCATGTAAGATTAAAAAATTACACTGGTGGTTACATGAAAGAGATTTCAGTATGTTTGTTTCTATTATAATAATGTTGATTGTTGCACTTATCGTCATAGCAGTTTGGGTAAGCGCGATCCAGCAACATAAAGAGAAACAAGAAGCGGAGAGACGCAAAGAACTGGCTAAGCAAAAACGCGTAATAGAAGAAGCGGAAGACGTCATCATGAATGGCAGCAATATTCCGATGTCTGAAGTCATGATCCGTATTATTCAACGCCGCGTGCATGACGCTTTAGCCGCAATGGTGGAGCTGTCTCCGACTTCGAAAGAATTAAAAAGTCGCTTACACGAGTCGCAAGAGCGCTTAAATACTCAGCCAGAAAAAACAGCAGATTCAGACTCGATAGCACTTCCTGACAACGACAAACAAATTATCGCATTAGTTCAAGGCATAAAAAAATTACGCCAACTACTGCGCTCTGAGCATAGTAAAGGTAAAGTAGACACTCAACTGTTCGTTAATGAAGACCGCAGACTAGAGCGATTTCAGCTTAAAATCAATGTAGAGAGCCAGATAAAACGAGGGCTTTCAGCAAGGACTGCAAATATGGTCGGTTCGGCAAGACAATACTTTGAAAAAGCTTACGCTACAATTTGCGCCGTCTCATACAATGATGACTATGTAAAAGAGAAAAAAGCACAGCTGGAAGGTTATTTAGAAGAGATCAGCAGTGAACTTAGAGCGTCCAACGCATCAGCGGTGAAAAAGAAAGCAGAGCAAGAACAAGACGACTTGGACGTCCTGTTTGCACCGAAGAAGAAGTGGTAACACCACAATTTACGTAAAAGGCTGGTCTCCCAGCCTTTTTATTACAAATGAAGTAAACCCGCCAGATTAACCAAAAGCAAACTTAACGATAAAGAGTACTGTCAGTACCCAAACGCTGATACTGATTTCATTTGCTTTGTTACACGCCAGTTTAACTGCCGTATAAGAAATAAAACCCAAAGCAATACCATGCGCGATTGAAAACGTGAGTGGTGTCATCAATAACACAACACTGACCGGAATAGCATCGCTCATCTCATCCCAATTAATCAATTTTAGGTTTTGTAGCATTAATACCGACACATACAGTATCGCGCCTGCCGTCGCATATGCAGGAACCATTTGTGCCAATGGCGCAAAGAACATCATGAGTAAGAAGCAGATCCCTACGACCACGGCCGTCAATCCTGTGCGACCACCGACAGATACACCCGACACTGATTCGATGTATGAAGTCGTCGTTGAGGTACCGAGCACTGAGCCTGCAATCGTCGCAGTGCTGTCAGCTGACAATGCCCTACCCAGCCTTGGCATACGACCATGTTCGTCAGATAATCCAGCCTTTTGCGTCACCGCAACCAATGTGCCACTGGTATCAAATAAATCGACAAATAAAAATGCAAACACCACACTGAGCATGGAAAGCTCAAAAATTCCGTTCAAATCTAACTGCATATAGGTCGGCGCGATGCTTGGGGGCACATCAACAACCCCGTGATAATCTACAAGGCCAAGTCCCCACGCAATACCCGTTACCATTAAAATGCTGATAAGCACGCCACTTTTGACTTCACGGTACATAAGCGCCGCAATCACAAAAAAGCTCGCAATGGCTAATAGCGGGCCGGGAGAAGTTATATCACCAAGTTGTACTAATGTAGCATCACTTGCAATAACAATTTTCGCGTTTTTTAGCGCGATTAACGCTAAGAATGCGCCAATACCTGCCGCAATCGCACGCTTTAGCACGATAGGTATAGCTTGGATCACCCACTCGCGAACTTTGAATACGCTCAAAAATAGAAATAAACAGCCCGACATAAATACCGCGCCTAATGCACTTTGCCATGTATAGCCCATGCCAAGCACAACACCATAGGTAAAAAAGGCGTTTAAGCCCATTCCAGGCGCAAGCGCTAACGGATAGTTTGCCCATAGCCCCATAATAAAACAGCCGATTGCGGCTGCGATACAAGTTGCTACAAAAGCAGCGCCGTGATCCATACCAGCTTCTGCTAGCATTGCAGGGTTTACAAAAACGATGTAAACCATAGTAACGAATGTCGTCAAGCCAGCAATCACCTCAGTTCTTACATTGGTGTGCATAGCTTGCAGTGAAAATAACCGCTCGAGCATAACTAAAATTACAAATTTGAGGAACAAGTGGTTGGATTTTAACACGAATCACTTTAAAACTCGGACAAAATAGTTAAAATTCAGCTACACTCTGCTTATCAACATTATTGCGAATAAAGATATGGATCAAAATAGCACCGACAACTCAGCAAACCATGACTTAGAACAGCAGCTGCTGAATGTGCTTGAATTTGTAACGTCGCCATTAAAAGCGGACGCAAAATTCCCAGATCTTCACGACAATACCCAAGCTTTGAAAAAAGGCCTCTATTACTTAAAAGAAAAATCTTTTCCGCTCGCGGCAAAATGGCTAAGACTGGCGGCGATGTCTGGTGATTTAAAGGCACAGTTTTTTTTAGGTTTGTTGTTTATGAAAGGTCAAGGAGTGCCACCCAGCCCCTTTCATGCAGCCGCTTGGCTGAGTTTGGCCAGCAGCCAAGGACACAAAGGCGCCGAACAGGTACTACTAGATGTACGCCGCTTCCTTACAACTAAGCGCTTTAGAGATGCACAGTGCTATGCTGCAACACTTTACGAGCAAATTCATCAACTACAGCATATTAGCCAGTAAATTAAATTTGACTCTCCAAAAAAACGTAGGCTAGGCGTAGCTAAGCCTCTCTTAAGTAAACGTACGCTTTCCCTCTGCGACGATCAAAATGATACAGTAGGAAAACTACTGTATAGCTCCTGAGAAAACTTCCAATTGCTTAATACCAATTAATCTCTCATTTCAAAAAACCACAACAATTTGTTTTATATTGAAAATTTAAACTAAATAAAAATTAAGCTTAAATATTGATTAAAAAGCTAGCAATTTCTCTTGCATTCACACACTGTATAAACTACTGTATACAAATACTGTATAGATAACCAGTGAGACAATTATGTTACACAGCAATACACTTCTACAGCCAAACAATTCGACTTATTACACACTTAACGAAATCAATAATGTAATCGTTGAAGATGAGATCGTCGCTAGCTTAGAGTTACTTAAAGTTTTACATAAATGTCAACATAAACAAGGCTGGACGCTACTCGTTGCGCCCGATAATGTACCAAACAAGTCACTACTAGAAAGTGCTTCAGTTGATGCAAGTAAGTTGCTCGTCATTAGGCAAAAGCACATATACGACCTTGAGTATGTACTTAAAAGTGCTATCAGCAATGGTAATTTCGCTGCTGTGGTGATTTGGACTGATATTACATCAGTGCAAACTATCAACAAAATGGAACTGCCAGTATCTGACGTTGCGATCCATTGTTTTCAAAGCGCTTAACCAGCTACAATAACAGGATATAAATTTGTTAAAACTGAAGTTTTTATGTCTTGTTATTGCAATTCATCCCTTCCCTATTCGCAATGCTGTGAGCCGTACCTTAAGGGACAAAAATTCGCAGAGCGTCCACAAATACTCATGCGCTCTCGCTATACTGCATACTGCTTAAAAGATGCAAAGTATATTCATGACACCTACGCCCAGGCTAAACAATCACAAAACAATATCGACGATATTGCTGCATTTGCTAATTATGCACACTTTATAAAATTGGAAGTGCTAGAAGAAGTAGTAGAAGCTACTCAGGGGGTTGTTGAGTTTAAGGCGCACTATATCGCAGAAAACACGCACTATATACTCCATGAGCGGTCAAATTTTATTACCGAAGCAGGCAGATGGTATTACTTAGATGGTGAATTGTACGATACGCCTACAATCAAAGTAGGCAGAAATGACCTCTGTCCGTGCGGCAGTGATAAAAAGTATAAAAAGTGCCACGGTAGCTAAAATAGTCTGAATTAGAGATTAGATACAAAGCAATAAAAAAGCTTGAAGCGAGCTAAGGATGATTAAAGGCCGTTTAGCTTATACCAGTTGTATTAAGTAAATGATCTATCTTGAAGCGGGGAAATAGCTTTAGTAGCAAGGCAAAAATTTTGCTATTTAGTTGTTCTAAATGAGAAATTTTTAACGAAGCTAATATGCTATTTCACCCTTCAAATTGATTAGAGAATTAATTCAATTGGTATTAGACATGAGACGCGATAAGCATGGCGTTTTATGTCAGTCTAGTAACGAAGCAAACAGCTGTAAAATGACAAGTTTAATACCAGTTTGTCTTAACTTGCTCAATTTGAAGGAGTAAAAGCAGCTAATGTTGTTACGCCGTCGCGCGTAACATACTCTGCATATCTCCCGTTGCAATTTGATCATAAAAACCAGCCGCATCCATTGCCTTATCAGCAACTAAGGCCAGTTTACCTTGCGCGCTCGCCAACCGTCTTTTAACCGCTGGTTCCAAATTTTCTACAACGTCGAGTGGAATATGCTTTTTATCATTTCGTGCGGCAAAAGGTTCTGGATTTAAATTTTCTTGCAATCGCAAGGTTGCCATCGCCCCCATAGATACCAGCTGCGCGTTATGCTGACCAATAAGCATATTGTACTCTTTTGGCGCAAGCGGCTTTTGTGGACCTATTTCAAATTGCTTTTTTAGTGTTTCTTCTGAGTTATCTTTTGCGGCAGCTTCAGATTTTGGTAGGTGAAATTGGCTAAAATCTAATGCATCAGTTGATAGCATAGATAACAGCATGGCAAAATCGGCAGAGCGCGTCTCATGAACACTAATGTTCAACGCGGACCCTAATTGTGACTCACTGATTAAAACGCCATCAATTTGCATGTATTCCAACCGATTATTTTGCTAATTATGAATTTATCGGCCTTTTTCCGAAAAACTTTAGTAGTTTTCTTTACTTCGAAAAAAACTTTGTTATTATCACCGCCGTTGTTTAGGAGGGGTTCCCGAGCGGCCAAAGGGATCAGACTGTAAATCTGACGGCTCAGCCTTCGCTGGTTCGAATCCAGCTCC
>NZ_JANHZS010000047.1:0-17922 GCF_041414765.1 Pseudoalteromonas sp. DY56-GL79
GCGGGATGGAGCAGCCTGGTAGCTCGTCGGGCTCATAACCCGAAGGTCGTCGGTTCAAATCCGGCTCCCGCAACCAATTTTTAATTGGACTGTAGAATCTAAAGAACTACTCCAAAACTCGTCGGTTCACTCTTCATAAATTAATGGCTCCCGCAACCAATTCTTAATTGGACTGTAGAATCTAAAGAACTACTCCGAAAGTCGTCGGTTCACTCTTCATAAATTAATGGCTCCCGCAACCAATTATTGATTGGTACTGAAGTTTAAGCTTTGTTCTAGAGTTAGCCTACTTTTCCTACACAATCTAAAACTCCTAAAACTTAATACTATTGATTCTGAAGCTGAGTATATACTCTCTAGGTCATCGCCCCAATTTTCATCTTTTCCGCATTAAATTCGGTAGCTATATGCTGCGAATATTTGTCTATAAATCTTTATATGGTCTAGGCTTTTACTATCTCTTATTTGAGGTGTATGAAGATGGATTTACATAGTATTCGAGTCAAAAGTTCATTGCCAACGGCTATGTTGACGATCGTGCTGCTATTTGTGTTTTTTGGTTTTTCAGTGTTGCTCAATAAAGTGCAATCGGCACTTGAGATCCAAACTGAAAACTATTTAAAAGCCGTGTCAGTGGTACTCAATGCGGATAGAGACTTTTATCAAGCTCAAGAAGCCTACCTCAAATTATTAGCAGGTGAAGATAAGTGGGCGGATTTTGAAGAAAACGCCGAGCAAGTGAAACAGCGCTATCAAAAGTATCTTCAGTTTATGTCACTCCACCTGAGTGAGCTTGGTAGTTTTGCAACTTTTAATGCGGACTTTCAAAGTTGGTATCGCGTGACGGTGGCGAGTATTAAAACACCGACTGATAAAGCGCTTCAAACTGAGTCGGCTAAGTTATTTGGTGCAGTTCGTGATGTGCTTGATAAAGCCGGTGAATTAGCCGATGGAAAATCTGCTGCAAGTCGTGCGGTAGTCGTTTCTGAGGTTACTCAGATAAAGTGGGGACTTGGCGTTGGTGCCTTGCTCCTACTTGGTATTGCTTGTTGGATTGCTTATCGGATCCCTCGTCAGCTAGCAAAGCAGATAAATTTTGTGTCGGATAGGATCTCTGAAATTGCCTCTGGGGACGGAGACTTAACTGGTCGCATTGAAATCAAAGGAAATGATGAGTTTGCAAAGCTGTCGCTAAACTTTAATCATTTTCTCGAGAGTTTACAGGCGATGGTTACAGCACTTGTGAAAGATGGTGGCGAGCTGTCGAGTTTGTCGTCAAAACTCAGTCATTATGCTACACAGTGCCATGACTTAATCGACTCGCTTGGTAAGTCATCACATACCATTGTTAGCGCGGTACATCAGCTAAGTCACTCAAGCCAAGAAGTCTCGTCGGTGGCAGAAAACTCATTGAAAGAGGCTGAAGCTTCACATCGCTACGCGGCACAAGGTAAAACGGTGTTGGCAGATTCAAAACAAAAAATCACTCATCTTGCTGATAATATGGAAACGGCACTCTCCAGCTCGTTAGCTTTACAAAAAAGCTCTGAAAACATTACGCAAGTGCTCGATGTTATTCGCGGGATCGCTGAGCAAACCAATTTATTAGCGCTCAACGCGGCAATTGAAGCGGCAAGAGCAGGTGAACAAGGTCGTGGATTTGCAGTGGTAGCTGACGAGGTTAGGTCACTGGCCACTCGAACACAAGACAGCACTAATGATATTCAGAAGATGTTGGAAGCATTCTCACATAGCGTAGAGGACTCACAAAAGACCATTGAAGATGGTAAGCAGTATGTTGATGTTGCAGTAGAAAGTTTTACGAAGGCAACGGAGCTATTAGAGTTAATTGCACAAAGTGCGGTGAAAGTGACTGAGCTTTCAGAGCAAACCGCTCATGCGACTCAGCAGCAAAATGCAGTATCTACTGAGGTTAGCAGTAATTTAACTGATTTAAATGACAAAACATTGGACGGCGAGCGGTTGTCTGGAGAAACGCACCAAATTTCGGATGATGTGCTGCGAGTCACCAGTAAATTGGTGAATGAATTATCTCAGTTTAAAGTCTAAGGTCTTGTAAGGTATGCCGTGCGGCACACCTTATAAATCAGTGGTTTGAACAGTTATTTAACCTGAGGTTATTTAGCGAACTTCTTTGCGTAAGCCTCAGCTTGTTTCCACACGCGCAGGGTATTGCCACCTAAAATCTTTTTGATATCAGCGTCGCTGTAGCCTCTATCCAAAAGACCTTGCACAAGATTTGGATACGTTGACACGTCTTTCAGGCCAACCGGTAGTGAGTCACCCACACCATCGTAATCTGAACCAATCCCTACGTGATCTATCCCTATCAACTTAACGACGTGGTCAATGTGATCTAGCACTTGATCAAGCGTGGCAAATGGGAACGGATTTTTTGCTCTAAACGCCGCTCTAAAGTCGGTGCGATCTTTGTCTTTGGCTTCTTTTTGTGCTTCGTCACGCTTGTCGTACCAAGCACCAGCTTTTGCCGTCACAAAGCTCGAGCCAAAGTTAATTTGGATCACGCCGCCATTTTTTGCCAAGGCTTTGAGCATTTCGTCATCCATATTGCGCTCGAATCCTGGGGTGTATTTACGCAGGGATGAATGTGAAGCAACGACCGGTACCTTTGAAATGTCCATAACCTGATAAAAGGCGTCATCGGAAATATGTGATACATCAATGAGCATACCAATTTTGTTCATTTCAACCACAAGCTCTTTACCAAATGGGCTCAAGCCTTTCCATTTACGGCGTACGTCATAAGAAGAGTCAGAAATATGGTTGCTTTGCGAGTGTGCTAAGGTGATATAGCGTACGCCACGATCATAAAAATGCTTAAGGTTTTTCATCTCACCTTCAATGGGCGAGCCATTTTCCATACCCATTGCGATAGACATAATACCATTGTCAAATTGCGCATAAATGTCGTCGGTATTGTATGCCATTGCAAATTTATCTGGTGCGCGATGTGCTAAGGCTTCCATACCGTCAATCAGTTGATTGGCGAGTTGATAGCTTTTACCTTTACCCTCAAATTCTAAATTAGCAGGAATATAAATAGACATAAATGGCGCATTAAGACCGCCTTTTACCGCGCGAGGATAGTCAAAATCACCGCCTTCGGTTGCTTGGCTAACATCATCCCATTTACTTTGGATGCGGTATGGAACGTCGATGTGTGTATCAATTAGGATGTTATCGTGAGCGAGTTTAACTGCGCGCTCAGAGGCTTTGTATTCAGTTGCATAAGCGGTAGAAACAGCCAGCGCTAGGGCGCAAAGAGCAGTGCCGAGCTTCATAAAATTGCCTTTCCTTTATAGTTATAGAAATTTGATTGTAACAACTCCTGTCACTACGACAACTGTTTACGATTAGTGCTGAATGTAAAGAAAGCTGAAGGTTTTTTAATACTCGTAATCTTCTTGCGTTTGCATGGCTTGAAACTGCTGCTTACTCACAATATTCACAGATTCATGTAATTCCGAGAAAACGATCAGTGCTTCTCCGGATTTTAGCTGTGCTTTCACTTGCGCTACTTTGCTCTCGGTACTGACTTCAGTATCGCCATAGTCTGTTCCTTCACGCAGCACATAGTGCTCAATAAGGTTGTCCAGCGTCTCTTGCGGAAGTTGTTGATAGGGAATGAGCATACTACTTAGCCTTACTATAAATTTGCTGTAAATATTGTGGAATAACGCTTTCTAGCCAAAACTTTGGTTTAAGGGGGTTACTTCCCGAAATAAACCCTACGTGACCACCGTGTGGGCTCACTGCAAGCGTCACCGGTGAGTTAACCTGAGCGGCTGTAGGCACGGCTTGTGATGATAGCATGGGGTCATCTTCGGCGTGGATCAGGAGTGTTGGTGTCATGATCTGGGTTAAGTAGGGCTGCGAGCTTGCTTGCGCGTAATAGTCTTCCGCGCCGTTAAAGCCATGCAGCGGTGCCGTTATCTTATCGTCAAATTGCCAAAGGTCATCAATGGCATAAAGGGCAGGCTTGTCTATCCTAATTTGCGACTGGATGGTGTCTAGCTTACGTGAAAAAGACTTCTTCATCCTGTCTAGCAAGTATTTTTGATAGAGTTTAAAGCAGCTCTTTCTGATCACTTGACAAGAGGAAGAAAGGTGATAAGGCGCTGAGACAACGACGCCAGCCTCAAGACCGCTTTGCGATTTGGTTTCTCCCAAGTATTTGGCAAGTACATTGCCACCGAGCGAGAAACCAACTGCAAATAATGGCCGTTTAGGAAAACGGGATTTTAGCGTGTCTATAAAAAAGCCAAGATCTGAGGTTTCGCCGCTATGATAAGCCCTGGCTTGGCGATTCACTTCACGTGAGCAGTTGCGAAAATGCATCAGTACGGCATCAAAACCATGGTGTACCAACGCTTTTAATAGGCCTTTTGCATAAAAGCTGTTGATATTGCCTTCTAGCCCATGCAATACCACAACCAAAGGTGCTGATTTATCGCCGTGTTTTGCCCATGCAAGTTCTAAAAAGTCATCGTCTGGTGTGTCTAGTGTTTCATAGTCGACGGGCACCTGTAATCTCGGCCTAAAGAATCTCGGTAGTATGGTTTGGGCATGGCGGTTGCGCATCCACCAAGCGGGTTTAAATTCGTAATTATCGGCTGTTATTGTTTTCATGGCTTGATTCATAATAGAAACTGCGTCTTTTTGACGGTTGCTCGCAAAGCAAAGAAAGGAAGCTATCCAGTTGCAAAACACGTTTTAGCCAGTTTAACGTATTATCAGTTGAGGGTTAAGCAAATAAAAAGCACCCGACCAGTAAACTGATAAGGTGCTTTGTGCGTCGTGCTTAATTCTGCAAGTTGGGGAACTACGTCGAGCCGATCTTCTACTACTTATTCTTCAATCGCCCCAAGGTAATACATTTAAATCTGTTCTATTGTTCGTTAGGTACTTCAGCGTCCATGACTTTTTTAATGAAAAAGTAGACGTAATAACAGCACAGCAAAATTACAATCCCTAAAAAGCCAAAAGACAGAAACAACACAGGGTCGGAAAAAAAGTCTCTAAAGAATACGTTCATGGCTGTGCCTCCTAATTTGTCGATGAGTAAATAGTAGTGGAGGTCTGAGAGGCTTGATATGATCAAGATCAAGTTTCAATCCTGAGTGAAATTAAACCTAGGCAAAGGCTTGATCTCGATCAGGTTTTATATCTAAGTTGGGTAAATATCAGAGCTTATATTTAATGGCTTAGAAGTCAGTC
Source organism: Pseudoalteromonas sp. DY56-GL79 (assembly GCF_041414765.1). Taxonomy (NCBI): domain Bacteria; kingdom Pseudomonadati; phylum Pseudomonadota; class Gammaproteobacteria; order Alteromonadales; family Pseudoalteromonadaceae; genus Pseudoalteromonas; species Pseudoalteromonas sp. DY56-GL79. The sequence continues at coordinate 5,260 of NZ_JANHZS010000047.1, forward strand.
GTATTGAATAAAGCGTCGTACTCACTCTGACTCAAATAGAGCAGCACATTGCTACATGATTGCAGTGGCGCAAACGAAAAGCGCTTTAATGTCTCCAGCAATAGCGCTTGTTGGCGCTTTTCAAGCTCAAGCTCTGCAGTCAGCATCGCTGAACGCAACTTTTTATAGTCTTGGTAGTCTTGATGATGTGCTTTTAGGGTGTTGCGGATCGCGCGTTGTGGTTGTAACACCGCTTGGTCAAACTGCTTAGCAGTATTTACCAGTGAGGCTAGGGTGCCTGGGGTAATCGTCAGTGCTAAAGTGTCTAGGTAACAAAGTAATAAACACAGGTTGATATTTTTGCCTGCAGCATCTTGCAAATTCAGCAGCCGCGATTGCATTTGCGGGCGGCTGTAGAATTCACAGGCAAACTGCCAAAAGTCTTCACGACTTAGCATATCTCTCCAGTCTCATCGAAATGGTTTTGCTTTTCTTCTAACTCTTCCAGTGCCATTAGTAAGTTTTCTTCTGTGTCATTAAGCTCTGGGGTTATCTTGGCTTGTTTTGCCAGTAAGTCACTTAGTTTTGCTTTGTTCTCGTCCGTGTATATGCTGTTGTCAGCCAAAGCTTGCTCAATTTCGTCTGCTTGCTCAGTGAGCCTGTCGAGCTGTTTTTCGAGCTTTTCAATCGACTTTTTCAACGGCTGAATGGTTTTTCTGAATTCGGCTTCAAGACGCTTTTGCTCTTTACGATTGGCATTAGAGTTTTGCTTTGGTTCAGACTCGGAGCCACTTGGTTTCGCTTGCTCTTTATTGGCATTCATGAGCCATTGGTAATAAGCATCTAAGTCATAGCCGAACTGAGAAACGGTTCCATTATCAACTAAATAGTACTCGTCAGCGGTATTTTTCAGCATGTGGCGATCGTGGGAAACCGTGACCATTGCACCCTCAAAACCTTGCAAGGCCATTACAAGTGCGTGTCGCATTTCTAAATCTAGGTGGTTGGTTGGCTCATCGAGTAACAGCAAGTTCGGTTTTTGATACACCAACATCGCTAGTACGAGTCGTGCTTTTTCGCCACCAGAAAACGGCGCAACGGGTTCGAGGGCCTTATCACCATGAAAAGCAAAACCGCCCAAGAAATCACGAATAAGCTGCTCTGGTACTTTAGGGTCTAGACGTTGAATATGGGTAACCGCACTGGCCTCAAGATCGAGAGACTCAAGCTGATGCTGAGCAAAATAGCCTACATTTAATCCTTGGTGTTGAAACACTTCACCAGCTTGTGGGGTTAAATCGCCGGCCAGTAACTTGATTAGGGTCGATTTACCAGCGCCGTTACGGCCAAGTAACGCAATACGGCTACCTGGGACCAGATTAAGCTTGATGTCATGCAAAATGGTAACGTCACCATAGCCCGCTTTGGCTTGTTCTAGTGTCATCAATGGATTAGGCAAGCTTGTTGGATCTGCAAATTCAAAATTAAATGGTGAATCTGCATGAGCGGGCGCGAGCATTTCCATGCGTTCAAGGGCCTTCACTCGACTTTGCGCTTGTTTTGCTTTACTCGCTTTCGCTTTAAAGCGGGTAATAAACTTCTCTAAATGTGCAATCGTTTCTTGTTGCTTCTCGTAAAGCGCTTGGTGCTGTGCCATGCGCTCTGCTTTTTGACGCTCAAACTGAGAATAGTGACCTTTATAAACGTTGATCTGCTGTTGGTCGATATGCCAAATCTCGCCAACAACCGCATCTAAAAATTCGCGGTCGTGAGAAATAAGCACTAATGTACCCTGATAGGCGCGCAAAAAGCGTTCTAGCCAATAAACAGCGTCCAAATCCAAGTGGTTGGTTGGCTCATCCAAAAGCAATAAATCGGCATCGCGGATCAGCGCTTGCGCAAGGTTCAAGCGCATGCGCCAACCACCAGAAAAGTCGCTAACGGCAAACTCAATCTGTTCATTGCTAAAACCAAGGCCATGGAGTAGTTCTCCCGCTTTGGCTTCAATACTATACCCTTTGATGTTCTCTAGCTGTTGGTGTGCTTTTGCTTGTAGCTCCCCATCACCGTCCCGCTCCGCTTGTTGTAGCTGCGTTCTCAATACATAGTATTCAGGGTGTCCCTGTAGTACATACTCGAGGGCGCTACTGGAGAGTGCTGGGGTTTCTTGTTTTACCGATGCAATAGACCAATCTTTTGGAATAGAAAAATCACCTGAATCGAGTTGCAGCTCACCTTTTAGCAGCGCAAAGAGAGATGATTTACCACAGCCATTGGCACCGACTAGGCCCGCCTTATGTTGTGGATAAAGCGTTGCATTTGCTTGTTTTAGCAGTGTTTTACTGCCACGAAGTAGCTCGATATCAGAAAGTTGGATCATAATTCTAAAAGTCTGTCTAAATTGCGCGCATCATAGCATGGATCCAATCCCTTACTCCAAGCGTATCATGACAAATAAAATTAGGATAAAATGACAAACCTTAAACTCGGTGTTCATTAGAGGTGTAGAGTTGAAAGTTAAGAAGCGTTTTATTGCAGGGGCAAGTTGTCCAGAATGCCAAAAAATCGACGTAATGATGCTCTACAAAGAGCATGATGTTGAAAAAGTTGAATGTGTTGAGTGTGGCCACGTAATGTCACAGCCGAAAGACGCGGTACAGGCTTCCACCCGCCAGTTTGAGCAAGTTATTGGGGTGTTCAAACCGGAGTGAGTGATCACCCCGGTTTTCAATTAATTTGTTAGTAGTGCGGTGGTGGTGGCTCTTGATGTTGAGGCATTAAACCTGGGTCGCGGCCTTCCTTCATTTTCTCTGCCAATAGCTCAATTTGTCGTTGCATTTTAGCCAAGCGCTGCTGATGTGCCTTTAGCTCTTCATTTAAGGTTTCGATTGTATCTTCTTGAAAGGCAAGCTTAGCCTCAAGCTCAGTAATTCTGTTTTCGATTTCGTTCATGGCTTTTTCACCTGCGCAAATTTTTCCAGTAGTCCGCTGGAACTTTCGGTTAACAATGCAGTGTCTTGGTCTTGAAAAGCAACGTCAAATACAACCGCAGACTTGGGGCGGCTGCCTTCTCGGGGTTGTACACGCCAAGTTTGCAATCGTTCGCCATCACTCACTTGCCATAAAATAAGCTCGCGGTTAGGTGAGCCGGTAGCCAAGAGCGTTGCGTCTTGATTAAAGCGCACTGCACTGAAAATTTTCTGGCGAGCAATATACTGTAATTGTGCTTTGAGATCACCAGAAGTTAATTGCCAAATGCTCGCTTTTTTCATGCTATCTGCGGTAAAAGCAAATCTTCCTTGGTCATCTAATGCAACTTTGGTCACGCGACTTGGGTGGTTAAAGCGATGGATCACTTGCCCCGTTCTAGTATCCCAAAAGTAAGCGGTATAGTCGTTGCCTCCGGTTAAGGCAAAGTGACCATTGGGAGACATGGCAATAGAATTGATATTTTCTTGATGTCCAAGGAACTCTATCCGCCTTCCACTCTCTAAGTCGAGGTGAACGACAACGTTATCACTGCGGGCATAGAGTAAATATCGGCCCGCATTGCTAATTGCGATATCTCGAATAGTGCCAGACTCGATCTCAAAATATCCTAGGTTTTGACCGCTTTCGACGCTCCAGATGGCGAATGTTTTATCAGTGGCAGTGACGGCCGTGGAGTTGTCATTAGCTAAAGCCAGTGAGTGAATGAGATCGTCGGGGGCATCAGAGTGACGCCATTGAAATTTGAGGCCTTGCTCTTGATTATCCCAAAGTACGGCCCCATGCTCTATGGAAGAAACAAGGCTGTAGTGACCGTCCGCAGAGATAGCAGCAGAAAATGCGCCTCTGCTGGCATGTTCTACGGTCAGAACGGCTTTTGAAGTGTCAGGGCCACAGCCGGTTAAGGTGAAGCAACTGAGCATCGCGCATGCAAAGAGGAGGCTTGTCCACTTAATGTTGACGAGTTTGACCATAAATTAGGTAAATCCTCCTTAACTCCAAAGTCTACAACAGGTAGACTAAAGGCACTAAAAACAAGATATTATTTTGATATTAGCGTATTAAAAGCGTAATGTCGTTACGCGATAATGGCAAGCAAATGCATATTGGCATTCTGATCAGAGAATGTTAATGTGGCTAGCACCTTTTCTTATTAATATAAAATTAACAATGGCACCGCATATCAAGCTCTCTTGCGCGAGCATTGGTGTTTTGATAGTAGGGACTGTCGGAGAGTTGAGAATGAAACAGACGATTAAACTGTCACTCGTTGCTGCTTCAGTGTTAGCACTAGTAGCGTGTAATAAAAAAGCAGAAGAGCAGAAGCCTGCTGAAGTTAAGCTAGATACAGAAGTGCAACAGCAAGCATACGGTATCGGTGCTTCAGTTGGTAACTTCTTGCAAAAAGACTTAGCGGATAAAAAAGAGCTAGGTATTGAACTTGATCAAGAGTTACTCATGCGTGGTTTTAAAGACGCATTGGCTGGTGAAGCTAAGCTGGATGAAGCAAAAATTCGTGAAGTACTCACTTCACTAGATTCTTCTGTTCGTGAAAAGCAAGCTGCTAAAGTTGAAGCTGACGCGAAGAAAAATAAAGAAGAAGGCGATAAGTACCTAGCTGAGAACGCGAAGAAAGAAGGCGTCCAGGTAACTGAGTCAGGTCTTCAGTATGAAGTGCTAAGCGAAGGTGATGGGAAAAAGCCAGTTGCAACAGACAAGGTGACAGTACATTATAAAGGTACTTTGTTAGATGGTTCTGAGTTCGATAGCTCTTACGCACGTAATGAGCCTGCCACTTTCAACCTAAATCAAGTTATTGCAGGTTGGACTGAAGGTCTACAGTTAATGAACACTGGCGCTAAGTATAAGTTTACGATTCCTGCGGAGCTTGCATACGGCACTCGTAACCTTGGTAAAATTCCAGCAAACTCAACACTGGTATTTGAAGTTGAACTGCTAGGTATCGAAGACGAAGCTGAAGAAGCTGCTGAATAATTTGGCAGTGTCCGTAAAGAAAAAGGTGAGATAGCTATCTCACCTTTTTTTATATTTTGGTGCCCGCAAATTTAGACTATTCAGTGTGATTAGAATAAAGGTTATCGATCAGTTCATCTTCCAATTGGAAGCGTAACTCAAGCGTTTCACCTAACACAGACAGGTCGTTATCGAAGTCTGTTAATTCTTGTGTTTCTTGATTTACTTCAGCGTATTTGTCGTTGAAATCAAGTGCGGTATCAGTCGTATCTGTGATCCGAGGGTACAGTGACTGAGCCAGTTTTGCGCTTTCAGGGCCTTTTTCTTGGCAGGCCTCAACAATGTTGTCATAAATTTCAAAATGACCAGCTGAAAGATAGTCCATCAAAATCTGGCAGAATGACTGAATGTCAACTTGCTCAGGAAGTGCTTTACCATTTCGAGTTGGTGAGCATCCTGCAACTTTATAATATAAAACCAATAGTTCCTGACGCTCTGCTAACCATGCATCAATTACACTATGGCTGCCTCCCCATTTCTGTTGGGCTTGTTCTAACTGCGAAAGCATAGTGATTCTCCTTAAGCGGGTTACCTACCTCTATGGAAAGGGAAACGGGGCAAAAGGTCAACCAATTTTTTCTGTAAAAGCGTAAAAAGATCAAAAGATTATTGGTTTGATTATCGGGAATGTTAACAAATTCAGGAGGATAAAAATAAAAAAACCACCGAGAGAAACTCAAGGTGGTTCAAAATAGCAGTTTAGCTTGTTGCGTAATGTTGTTATTTTTCTAATTGAAGGTGTTTTGTTGTTATTTTTCTAACGCGGTAATTTTATACCAACCTTTTAATCGTGTTGCAAACAGTTTAATCGCTTGTTTCGGTAATTTTTACACAAGCTTATGAATTTGTTCCTAATAAAGTGAGGTTTAATCTAGATCATAACTAGGCGTTGGCAAGGATAGTTTAGATAGTGCCCATGTGCACTTAGTGATACAATCCGCACAATTGAATTTAAGTATTGGAATAGAGACGCTATGAGCGAATTAAAAAACGATCGTTATTTACGAGCGCTATTAAAACAACCAGTTGACGTCACACCAGTATGGATGATGCGCCAAGCTGGTCGTTATCTACCAGAGTATCGTGCCACCAGAGCACAAGCTGGTGACTTTATGAGCCTTTGTAAAAATGCAGAACTGGCATGTGAAGTGACATTACAGCCGCTGCGTCGTTATCCACTAGATGCGGCGATTCTGTTTAGCGATATTTTGACTATTCCAGATGCAATGGGACTTGGACTTTACTTTGAAACTGGTGAAGGTCCAAAGTTTGAGCGTCCTATCCAATCGTTAGAGGATGTTAAAAAGCTACCAAAATTAGATCCAACCGATGAGCTTGGTTATGTAATGAATGCGGTGAGCACAATTCGTCGTGAGCTTAAAGGTGAAGTACCACTTATTGGTTTCTCCGGCTCACCATGGACGCTAGCGACTTACATGATTGAAGGCGGTAGCAGCAAAACATTCGGTAAGATTAAAAAGATGGCGTTTGCGGAGCCGCAGACACTGCACCTACTGCTAGATAAAGTGGCTGATTCGGTTATCGACTACCTAAATGCGCAAGTAAAAGCTGGTGCTCAGTCGCTAATGATCTTCGACTCTTGGGGTGGAGTATTAAGCCCGCGTGACTACAAAGAGTTTTCACTACAATATATGCACAAAATTGTAGATGGCCTGATCCGTGAAAATGACGGTCGTAAAGTACCTGCGACATTATTCACGAAGAACGGCGGTCAATGGATTGAAGCGATTGCAGCCACTGGATGTGATGCAGTTGGCCTTGACTGGACGATTGATATTGCCGATGCAAAACGTCGTGTAGGCGATAAAGTTGCACTACAAGGTAATATGGATCCTTCAATGCTACACGGTACCCATGAGCGTATTCGTGAAGAAGTTCAGCATATATTAGCTGGCTTTGGCGAAGGTAATGGTCATGTGTTTAACTTAGGCCATGGTATTACGCCTGATGTTGACCCTGAAAATACAGGTGTTTTCATCAACGCGGTTCACGAATTTAGCCGTCAATATCACAAGTAATTTAAGTTTGAACTTAAACTTAAAATGGAGAAGAGCGCTCACAGAAGCGCTCTTTTTGTTTTTGAAATGTATTATTCAAACAAAGCGTCGATGGTGCCTTGAGCAAGCGGGTGGTATCCCGGACGTGCTTGTTGGTAAACACGGTAAGCCCAGTCACGTTTACCATGCTTAATGAGTGACTTGTATAAATTCACAATAAGCTTGCGACGACCAATACTTACTAGATGCTTTTCAAGGTCTGGGTAAATAGCTTGGTAGCCGTTACCTACTGCTAGCATATACCAAGCAAATGCGCGTTCAGCGTTGGTCGATTGGGTCAGCTTAAACGCCTTGTCCAATGCTTCCATACGCTCAATGGCGAGATCTCTTGGTAAGTTATTAATAAAGTGCAGCCACTCATGTACTGTCCAAGCGTCGGTCGGTAAATCTGCAAGTGTTTTCTCGTCTTTTAACCAAGCTTGAGTTAGCGCATCCACTTTTTCAAAGGCATCAGAAGTTGGGTTCGGTGCGTCGCTTGGCAAGCCTGGCTCATAAATCCACTCTTTGGCTTTTTCTAAGCTCACGATACCAGGATATTGCTGTAGCAAGTTTTTGTCTAAGTACGCGACGAATTCATCAGTAGTCAGAGATTTAAAAGAGAAAGTTTTAAAGTAGGTTTTAACAAACTTGTCGAACCTGTCACGACCAAACTTTTCTTCTAGATAAATAAGGAATAGTTGACCTTTAGTGTAAGGTACAGAGCTAAACGCATCGTCAGGATCGCGGCCATTAAGCTCTAAATTCATGCGTGTATCAGGAGCGGCAATAGTTTTAAGTTGTGCGCGTAGGCCTGCAGCGTCAAGTGCTTGCTCCATCACCGCGCGATCACGACCAAACACTTCTTCCATAATACGGTTTTCAACGTAAGAGGTGAAACCTTCATTTAGCCATAGGTCTTCCCACGTCGCGTTGGTCACTAAGTTGCCAGACCAAGAGTGTGCTAACTCATGGGCGATTAGGTTTACTAAACTTTTGTCACCGGCAACTACAGTTGGCGTGATAAATGACAGGCGTGGATTTTCCATACCACCAAACGGGAAGCTAGGCGGCAACATGAGCAGGTCGTATCTACCCCAAGCGTATTCACCATACATGGCATTGGTTTTATCGATCATCGCTTGCGTATCATTAAACTCAGCAACAGAGGCATCGAGGATTTGCGGTTCTGCAAAAATTGCAGTTTGGTGCGACATCTCTTTATATTCAAGGTTACCTGCACCAATTGCAATTAGGTACGGTGGGATAGCTTGCGGCATATCAAACCAATAATCGCCATCTTTGATCAATGCGCCGGTATTGTCCGCACTCATTACCGCACGTACATCTTTAGGTGTATGTACGCGAGCAGAGTAAGTCACACGCATTGCTGGCGTATCCTGCACGGGGATCCAACTACGAGCATGAATCGCTTGAGACTGGCTATACATAAATGGGTGAGATTTACTTGCGGTTTGCTGTGGTGTTAACCACTGTAGACCTGATGCTACTGGCAAGCTGTTGTAATAAATACGTGCTTTTTTTGCTTGCTCTTTAAAGTGAATAGTTAACTTAGCACCTTTCACATCATCGCGCTTGGCAAGATCAAACTTGGCGGTATGCCATTTATCATCTTTACCTTGATACATCACTTTGTCGATTTCGAGGTCACGCGTATCTAGTACCAGCGTTCTTGCTTGGCGATTCTGCCAATCTAGTGTGTGTTCAACAAAACCTTCTAGTTGCTTATCTTCAAAGTCAACGTCTAGGTCTAAATGCAAGTGTGTGGTAATAACATCGTTAAGATTGGCGTAAGTGTGTTGGTCAACGGCTGCGTTTACATCAGCAGTGTGGACAAGGCCAGCCATGGCAAGGCTGAGCGTAAGTGCCGAAAGTTTAATCATAATGCTGCTCTTATAAAAAGAATATTCCCAATTAGAACGGCTAACATAACTAATTTCTGACCATTTAAACAGTATAAGCCGATGGGTTACATAAAATGGTGGGCAAGATGACGTTAATGCGTAAGTCAGGGCAATGCGCTACACTAGCGCCAGTTTAGTTAATATTGGCAAGGTGCTGCAGTGACTAGTTTGCAGTCTTATCACACTTTTTCGCTGCCGTCGGGTTGCGAGTCCCTTATCGTTATCACAGATCCACATACGCTGGTTGAGCTCGATTTCAGTCGTCCTTTCTTTTTAATTGGGGAGGGGAGTAATACCATTTTTCTGGAAGACTATGCTGGAACCGTTATTAAGCTTGCGACCTTAGGTGTCGATATCGAGCAACAAGATGATGATTACATCGTTACAGTCGCTGCTGGAGAAAACTGGCACCAGCTCGTTACAAAGCTGCTTGATAACGGAATTGACGGGTTAGAAAATCTCGCGTTGATCCCTGGTACTGTTGGCGCGGCGCCGGTACAAAATATCGGCGCCTACGGTGTTGAAGTATCTCAATTTATCACTGCCGTTAGAGGATTTGATATCGCCGAGCGGCGCTTCACGACATTAACAAATGCAGAGTGTGAATTTGGCTATCGAGATTCAGTCTTTAAACACCGCCTAAAAGATAAGTTCGTGATTACAGAAGTGACATTTACACTGCCTAAACGTTGGCAGCCAACGTTAAGTTATGGCCCACTACAAAGCTTGAGTGATACAGCAACCGCACAAGAGATTTGTGAAGCGGTGATAGTTACCAGAAACAGTAAATTGCCCGATCCTGCGACGCTTGCAAATGCCGGGAGCTTTTTTAAAAACCCAGTAGTTGATAGGGCGTTTGCAGCTCAGTTGCAAAGTAAATTTCCAGAGATGCCAGCGTTTGATGTGGATAATGACAATGTAAAACTTGCGGCTGGCTGGTTAATTGACAAAGCGGGTCTAAAAGGCTGCCACCGTGGAGCCATTCGTGTGTATGAGAAACAAGCACTGGTACTTGTTCATAGTGGTGGCAGCACCGGTGAAGATTTAACACAGTTAGTGAGCCATATTCAGCAAACCGTTTGGCAAAAATTTGCTGTGTTACTCGAGCATGAAGTGCGCCTTATAACAAAGCATGGTGAATGTCAGTTACAAAGTGTGGAATGCCATGAAAACGCCTGATCATAAAAAGCAAACGATTTTAGCGGCCTTGAATAAAGGAGAATTTATCTCAGGGCAAGAACTTGGCGAGCAACTAGGTATTAGTCGCGCGGCTATTGCGAAGCATATAGCGGCGTTGCAAGAGATGGGCGTGGATATTTTTCGAGTCAATGGCCGCGGTTATAAACTCAATTATAGCTTACCGCTTATTCATCAAAGTAAGTTGAATATTCTATGGCAACAGCAGTTTCAAAGTGAGTGTCCAATCGAATATCACGCAATTATAGACTCCACGAATAGCGAGCTAATGCGTCGTTTGCAGGACAAACAGAATATGGGCTCAGGCCATGTCTTGGTGGCTGAAATGCAGCAAGCTGGCAGAGGGCGCAGAGGCCGGGTATGGCAATCGCCCTTTGGTGCTAACCTTTATTACAGTTATTACTGGCAGTTTGACGCTGGTATGCAAGCCGCGATGGGCTTATCTATTGCTGTAGGACTTGCGGTATATGATGCGTTAAAGGTCCTTTATGGTATTTCCGTTGAATTAAAATGGCCAAACGATATATATCTCAACCAGCAAAAACTGGCGGGGATCTTGGTTGAGCTAGAGGGGCAGGTGGAAGGGCCTTGCCATCTTGTGATTGGGATTGGGCTAAATATATGCATGCCAGAATCTGCCTCTAAACACATCGACCAAGCTTGGACAGATCTGCAAACGCACTTAGGCCAAATTGATAAAAATCAGTTAGTGGTGCAGCTCACTCACTCTTTGTCTGAGCGTCTTGCCCAGTATAAAGAGTCTGGACTGAGCGAAATGGTGACCGAATGGAATAGCCTAAATGCCTTTAAAGGTGACGCAGTAACCTTGAGTACAGGACAGAGAGAATGGCGTGGGATCTGTGAAGGCATCGATATGCAAGGGGGCTTATTACTTAGGCAAGATGGTGAGCTTAAAGCTTTTTATGGCGGTGAAATTTCGTTAAGAAAGGTGATATCGTGAAACTGCTAATTGATGTAGGTAATACTGCAGTTAAATATGCGCTTGAGCATGAACGCCGTATTAGTCCTGTAAAAGAAAGTGATATTGAATGGCAAAAGCTAACTGCAATTGTCTGCGCTCAGGTTGGTAAGGGAGCGGGATTACAGTGGGTGGAAAGTCGCGCCTCTGAGTTTGGTCTTGTGCTCGAACAAGCACACGTATCGCCAAGGCGAGCTGGGGTAACTTGTGCCTATCCTAGTTTTAAAAATTTGGGGATTGATAGGTGGCTCGCGGTACTTGCCGCGCATGCTCTATATCCAACGCAAGATATAATCGTGATTGATTCTGGCACTGCGACCACGGTTGATGTAGTGACTGCGCAAGGAATACACATGGGCGGGTGGATTTTGCCAGGTATCGATCTCATGATTTCCAGTATTACCGCGCGTGCAGAGCGGGTATTTTGTGATGAGAACACGCCGTTTGCCGCAGAATTTGCTAAAAATACACCTGAAGCGGTGAAAAATGGTGCGTTAGCCGCAACGCTTGGACTCGTCCATAGTGCAAAACAGCAACTTAATAATGAGTCTGCGTTGGTATTGTGCGCAGGTGGATATGGCGAGTTAATTAAAAACCATATCGAGTCAGCGGTTTTTGATGACCTTTTGGTATTCAAAGGGCTGTCAGTTTGGTGGAAAAACCCACAATAACTGTAAAAATGTCATGGGATTGGCTTAAAACTGAGCGTTTGAACAATAAATTTAAATTTTTTTGCATATTCCTGTTGCATCAAGTCAATGGTTGCTCTAATATCTCGCCCCGTACTAAAGCAGTGCCGACTTAGCTCAGTTGGTAGAGCAACTGACTTGTAATCAGTAGGTCATCCGTTCGACTCGGATAGTCGGCACCATCTTTTTACCCTATCTTGTATAGGATGCTTTAGGAAAGAATTTTACGTGGAGGGGTTCCCGAGCGGCCAAAGGGATCAGACTGTAAATCTGACGGCTCAGCCTTCGCTGGTTCGAATCCAGCTCCCTCCACCACTTTATTCTTGACGGTTAGAGGTAGTTAAGAACAGGTTCCTAAAGCGGGCATCGTATAATGGCTATTACCTCAGCCTTCCAAGCTGATGATGCGGGTTCGATTCCCGCTGCCCGCTCCAGTTCGTCTGGCGTGCTGATATAGCTCAGTTGGTAGAGCGCACCCTTGGTAAGGGTGAGGTCGGCAGTTCAAATCTGCCTATCAGCACCAGTCTCCGAAGAATCTTCTCAAATACTTCCTTTGAATTGTCGAAAAAATATTTATAATAGACTGAATAATTCTAATCCACACTCGTCGTGGATTATTTTTATATGTAATCTAGATACACAAAACTTATAGGTTTCGTCATGGCAAAAGAAAAGTTTGAACGCGTAAAACCGCACGTAAACGTTGGTACTATCGGCCACGTTGACCACGGTAAAACAACTCTAACTGCAGCAATCACTAACGTACTTGCAAAAGTATACGGTGGTACAGCAAAAGACTTCGCATCAATCGATAACGC
>NZ_JANHZS010000048.1:0-6718 GCF_041414765.1 Pseudoalteromonas sp. DY56-GL79
CGGATATAAGCACGCAATCACACTAATAATGCTAAAAGTGGCTTGTACAATTGGAGGAGTCCATATAAGGCGGTTTACCCGGCGAGTTGTTACTAGCCTAGCAGAGTGGATTATCTTTCGGTGAAGAAACACAAGATCGCTGCGTGAAGCAGCTTCTACTTCAAAGTGTAGTGTGTCTTTGGGCTCTCTATAAAGCAAAAAAGCTTTGAATTGTCCGTGCTGTCGCCTTTCTGTCGCCAAGCTTTCACTTATTTGGCGTTTTAAACTTCATATTTTTAGGGTATTACTTAATAACGCTAGGGAATAGATATAAGTGTAAAAAATGAAAATTGATGCCGCTTTGATAATCAGGCAAAGGATGCTCAAGGGGTGGACCCAAGAGCAGTTAGCTGGTGCTTCTGGTTTAAGCAAAAGAACCATTCAGAGGGTCGAAAGAGAGGCGAGTGCTTCCATGGAAACTCAGAAGGCACTAGCTGCCACTTTTAATTTAGATTATACGAGTCTTACTCTTAAGGAGGCTAGAGTGATGAAAAAATATGAATATAAAACAGTTGAATTACCATTTAAATTGCGCTTTTTTAAATCAGGGACACCAGATGTGCAGTCGCTATTAAATGCTGAAGGGCAAAATGGCTGGCAATTAAAACAGGTTGTTATTCCTGCATCAGGCTTTGGTGAATCTGATTCCATGGTTGTTATTTTGGAACGAGAGACAGCATAACAGAGCTAGTGTTGGCTCGTTTGTTTACCTGTCGCACCATCATTTCAGATCTAGTTACTATCCATGCGTTGTAATGACGCTGCCGATATAAACTGCTCAAAATGCTCACACCAAATAATAACACTCTGAAACTGGGCCAGATCAACTTGGCGATACTTGGGCTGAACGAACTGCGAAAATTGGTTTATGTTAGCAATTTCCACCATGGTGTGTTTTTGTGCTTTAAAGTCGGCTTCTGTCTCAATAAATGTTTTGGCGAGGTAAAGCCGATAGTCTGGTCCTGGGGCTATCTCACCCACAAATGCAATGTGGTTATCCGTAAAATAAATCTCTCCGATGGCGTAGTGTAATGCGTCTGAATCTTTAAGCTCCTTCTTGAATTGGCCTTTATATGTTGCGGCTTTACTGATCTCAAGTATTTCTGTGTGCTTAGCCGCCGGAGGTTGCGTCATTATCGGTAAAGTGTACACACCCATAATAAACCCTATGATAAACACCAAAATGAGCAACAGTAACGTAAATAGCGTTCGCAAAATCATTTCCAAGTAAGCAGTAAAGTCAAAGTATAGCCAAATTATAAGGCTATAGTACAAAAAGCTACTACGTAAAAAGAATTGTTTTTAATCTTTTTGGTAGGAATAAAGTGTTTTTATTAAATGTAATTTAGTACCCAATGTAGATAAAGCTTTACACAGTGTAGCCCCTTCTGATTGTAAATTATTAGAGAATAAAGTATTTCAATTGTTTTGGTTATTGTAATAGTCAAATTAAACAGGTATTTAGGCCAGAATTATGGTGCAAAGGTATTTTTTAAATCAATCATAAAGTACTGAATGTAATTAATAATCTCATCTATTGTTATTGACTTTTGCTTGAGTAAAATGCCTCGAATTCGAGTTGATTCTTACAATAAAATTAACCTGGATACTTTTTTATTACAAACAATGAAGGCGAGCATGCCATGGACGTGCAAGAACTTATCACTTGTTAACAATGACAGCGTTGTTTTTTACTGTCGAAGTACAGTGGCGCGACCAAGATAAGTTGTGTTTATCAACGTGCGAAACTTAGGTGCACAGATCAAGGTTGAATTTCGTGTGGCAAGCATCGATAGACTCTCGCTCATTCTAATCTTAATCGAAGTGGCGGCGGTTACTTCTCTAATACGAGTAGACGAAAATGAAAAACTCTATGTTAACAGTCAGTATTGCCATGGCACTTGGCTTGGCAGCATCGAACGCATTTGCACATGGTTATATGGATAGTCCAAAGGCAAGACAAGCGATCTGTGAAGAGCAGGGCGGATTTTGGTGGCCAAAAGATGGAAGCAATATTCCAAATGCGGCATGTCGAGCCGCTTACTTAGCATCTGAGCATGTGCAGTTTGTTCAAAAGCATGAGTTTGCAGCTAATGTTCCCGATTATTTTAATCTGCAGGCAGTACAAGCTACTGTTCCTAACGGACAACTTTGTGCGGGTGGCGACAGAAACAAAGCGGGCATGAATATCGCATCGAGTGAGTGGCAAAGAACCGCGATAACGCCAGATGCTCAAAACCAAATTAAAGTTAGATTTCGTGCAACAACGCCTCACAACCCGAGCTTTTGGCAGTTTTATCTTACTAAACCGGAAGCGGATATTCAGTCAACGCCTCTAGCGTGGCAAGATTTAGAGCTAGTACAAGAGTATGGCAATGTAGACTTCTTCGTCGCACCAGACGGTAAACGCTATTATGAAATGCAGGTTGCGGTGCCGAGTAAATTTAGCGGAGATGCTATCTTATATACGCATTGGCAGCGTGATGATGTTGTAGGTGAAGGTTTTTACAATTGTAGCGACGTCACGATAGTACGAGATACTACACCGACTGAGCCAGTAAGTTGGACGTCTGCTGGCTTTTTTATCAAACAGGGTCAACTGGCCAATGTAGGCGATACGGTATGGCTACGTGTTTTTGATGGTGATGGCCAAGAGTTGGTACAAGAAAAACTGTCGATAACACAAAGCAATATCAATCATTGGGCAGCGCAATTTGCTAGCACACTTAATAATAATCATGCGAATACGTTACAAATTGGCGTACAACAAAGTGATGGCAATATTGTATTTGATGCTGCGCAACTCGCTGCTAATCAGCTATTTGTCAGTGATACCCAGTACACTTTTAACCTTGCAATTTTAGCTAAGCCACAAAACCGTGCCCCTGTGGTTCATACCCCCGCCGATATCACGCTAAAAGAAGGCTCAAGCACATCACTTCATGTTCATGCGTTTGATGATGACAAAGATCCACTCACCTTTGCATGGCAGATCCCTGCGCCACTGAGCTATAGCGGTAGCGGTGCAACTATCACGCTGGCTGCGCCAGAGGTTCTGCAAAATACCGACTATCAGGGGCAAGTAAGCGTTTCTGATGGCACGTTTGAAAAAACCGTTAGCTTTACCATCACAGTGACTAACCAAACCGCGCCACCAAATGGTGATACGTGGCGTGCCGATCAAGTTTATACCGCTGGCGATACCGCGGTGTATCAGGGCAAAAGCTATCGTGCTAAATGGTGGGTAAAAGGTCAGCAGCCCGACCAAAGTGATGCGTGGGAACTGGTCGACAAGTCCGATGCTAGTAACGCATGGAATGCCAATAAGGCATATACAGGCGGCGACAGGGTGAGTTATCAAGGCGTTGAATATCAAGCGCGCTGGTGGACCAAAGGTCAACAACCAGACAAGCACTCAGTATGGCGCAAGCTGTAGTCTAAGACCCCGCTGAAAAATCACTGGTAGATACCACTGCCAGTGACCTTAATCTCAAATGCAAGTGTAGCAGTGTTGGCTTTTCGACAGACGTTAAATTTATAAAAATGCAATATATAAAATTTTTTAGTAGTTTTATTTTAGTTTGGTTGTAAAAAACATTTTCTCATTATTTAACTGGATTTTTAAACTTATTAAAAAGTGTTGTTGTGGTTTTGTAGATTTTACATTTGTTGTGGTATTTTCACTTTTGCAATTTATAGATTGGTGCAAATTTATAGGTGTTTAATTTATGTTTTTGTGGTTGGGTTGAATTTCTTGTTTTAAATGTTATTATTCTGTTGGTTTTTTTAATTAAAAGGAAATTTCATGAAGGTTTTATCTATTGGTGCATTATTATTCGCTATAAGTACAACAGCTTTTGCTGGCAACCCAACGAGTGTAGGTGATGTTGTTGCTCGAGATCTATCAATTTCAGGCCTAGGTTGGGCTGGGCACGTTGGGATCTGGGACGGTTCAAAAGTACTTGAAGTATTGAATGATAACACTGTTATTCACAAAAACACGCTGAGTAGCTTTAAAGGTGCTTCCTCATACTGGGGCGCGAAGTACGGTCGAGGTACTAGGCATGGAGAAATCGTTGAAGCTGGGTGGGCACAACGTAGCTTTGATCCAGAATATACAATCACAGCACAATATACAGAAGGTAAATGGGTATATAAAGATGGTAGTTTTGTAAAAGTGAAGGCAAAGTTCCGTTGTGATACTTTTGTGAACTACTCATACAAAAAGGTTACTGGCGAGAATTTAGTTACCGTTTTCACTCCGAGAAATCTTTATAATAGCTTCCCAAGCACTAGATAATTTGAGGTGGATATGAAACTAATTGCAAAATATGTAGCATTACTTTTATTAGCTGTTTTTTTTGTTGTCATTTATTTTGTATCCACAGCAGAAAAGGAAGTAAAAAAAACTGCAGAAAATAATGAGACAGTTCCTTTTGTTAGTCAGTCAGAGCTCATAGCTACACTTCCCGATTTTTATGATATGGATGTTAAATTAACAGATAAAGAAAATAATAAAATGTTAGAGTTAGCAGATACGCTTACTTTAACATTAAAGAATAGTTTTGGTACAAAGGCCATGCTTGATTTTGAAGCTGAGCTAATAGAGCTATTAAAAGATCCGAATATATCAAGAAAAGATAAAATAAGTATATTGTGGAATATGGTACAGCAGTTAGGCGTGGAATCAGAGCAAGGCTTGTATGTGCTTGAATATATGAGTACGTTGGCTCCTATTGAGCTGTCCAATGAGTTAATTTCGCTATTCGAAAGTGCATCAGAGCGGGCAAAATTTGGCTTACTAAATGTACTTGAGACTATCTTACTGGTTAATGGAGAAGAGGCGAAAGTTTCTGCCACGCATTTAGCAGAAGTAAAGCAGCAATTACTCGATGTAATTAGTGGTCAGCTAGCCAATGTGGAAGATCCTGCATTAGGCTTTTCAATTCTTGAGGCTGTTGTTGGTCATCTTCCTTTTGAGAAAGCCAAACTACTGATAGATGACCAGTTTGTGATATCAGAAAATAAATCTAATAACGTATCAAATGATGCTATCAGAGCAACAAAAGCTGGAATTTATAATCGCCTCGCATTAGCTAACCCTCAATCAAGGACTGAATTTTTGCCGCAATATATTCAAACTCTTAATAATGAGCCGTCACAAAAGGTAGAGCGAGAGTCGCTAAGGCAAGATCTCTTTAATATTATCAGAATAGATGAGTTTATGAATGAGGCTCCGCATGAGTTTAAGCAAACGGTGAATGCATTTTTGGCACGAGATCTTCCCGTGATGGACATCGACAGTGCTGAATTTGATTACGATGCCGTAAAGCTGTATTCAGATTTGTCAATTGCGATGGCAAAATTGAGTGCATCGGCTCAACGCTCTAGTGAGAGCATATATACACAACAGATTAATGCAGCTAAAAGCCCACTTGAGCAAGCGATTTTGATAAGTCGTTCACCGTATCAGCTAAATGAATTATTAACTGATGAATTTACCCGAGCAAGAATTAGCAATGACTTGCGAGCAGAGGCCAAACGAATAGGTGCAGATTCTGCCTATTCTGATTTGCTAAACGATGCCGCATCTCGGTTGTAGGTAAATACGTTGTAGCCACCTTTGGTTGGCTACAACACTTACTACGTAATCACAAATTACATTAACTGTTGTGGTTTGATTTCAACATTAGCAAATCGTTGTACCACAGTCCCATTGACATGTGAAACCGTAGTCAACAGTCATTTGTGTACCACATAATCCTGTTTCGCATGGAAAAAATGTCGGATTTTTACCTGCACCTTGGATCTTTAGCGTCATGTCTAGGTTGATATGTTTGTTACTTAGAGAAAGGTTTTTGACCTGTTGCTTTTTTAGCTTAAGTTTCATTGCTAATTCCTTTAGTTTTATAATTATAAATAAGAAGTTAAAAATCAATGTAATTATGATTAACTAACTTCAACGCTATAATTTACCCAAAAAGATATCTAAGTCAATAGAATGCTTTCTCGTGTCAGGACATTAGTGACGTCGATGTAAAGCTATTCAGTAATGTCGCCGTTTGGTTTACATTAACTGTCTTGGTTTGATTTCAATATTTGCGCTATCAGAACTTACCCATACTTCGCCATCTTGAATGGTAATAGTGAGCTTGATACTTCGTTCTGCTAACTGAGCTAAAGCCTGAGTCGCGCTATAATCCAAGCCGAAAATACTTAGATTTTTAAAGTCGTATAATTTAGGCTGGTGTTTTTGCCACCAAATTGCCTGATTATTTTCGCCATAAGTATAGAGGATCACTTGTTTTGATTTATTACACGCTTTTTTAAGGCGTTTTTCATCAGGCAGTCCTAGTTCAACCCAAAGTTCAATCTCTTCGCTGTAATTCTTAACCCATAGTTCAGGTTCATCGTCAGCGCATAAGCCTTTGGTAAACTCCAGTCCTTCACAGGCATTTAGTGCATAGGCAAGTAAACGGATCATTAACCGTTGTTCGTTTTCAGAGGGGTGCTGAGCTAGTGTTAAATTAAAGTCTTGGTAAACATGTCTGTCCATATCACTGAGTGATAGTTGGGCTTTAATGATGGTGGATTTGAGCGCCACCCGAATTCAGATAATAAGTGCACCACTCATGGTTAATCGGTGAGGAGAGATCAACTGCCTGTTGGTGGTACTCTG
>NZ_JANHZS010000049.1:0-5843 GCF_041414765.1 Pseudoalteromonas sp. DY56-GL79
TTCGGTGATAAGTTTGGTCTGAACATCATCAAAGTAGAAGCTGAAGAGCGTTTCCTTAACGCGCTTAACGGCTTAAACGACCCTGAAGACAAACGTAAAGCAATCGGTCACACATTTATTGAAGTGTTCGATGAGCAAGCCAGCCAACGCCTAAATGCGAAATGGCTAGCACAAGGTACGATTTACCCTGATGTTATCGAATCAGCAGCATCAAAAACCGGTAAAGCGCATGTGATCAAATCTCACCACAACGTGGGTGGATTACCTGAAGATATGGAGCTTGGTCTGGTTGAGCCACTACGTGAACTATTTAAAGACGAAGTTCGCAAGATTGGTCTAGAGCTTGGCCTACCATATGACATGCTTTATCGTCACCCGTTCCCAGGCCCTGGTCTTGGTGTTCGTGTACTTGGCGAAATCAAGAAAGAATACTGTGACTTACTGCGCCGTGCTGACGCTATCTTCATTGAAGAGCTACATAAAGCGGACCTATACCACAAAGTATCTCAAGCATTCGCTGTGTTCCTACCAGTACGCTCTGTTGGCGTGATGGGCGATGCACGTAAATACGACTGGGTGATCTCACTACGTTGTGTTGAAACTATCGACTTTATGACAGCACGTTGGTCACACTTACCATACGAGCTACTAGGCCACGTTTCAAATCGTATCATCAATGAAATCGATGGTATTTCTCGCGTGGTTTACGATGTATCAGGTAAGCCGCCAGCGACAATCGAGTGGGAATAAGCTTGGTTGTAAAAACCTAACTTAGCTTTCGTTAGATTAAGAAAAGGCCAGTCAGTATTTCTGACTGGCCTTTTTTATGAATTTTTACTTTCCTAAAAAACCTTGCGGAGGTATTTGGTTTCTTCGCAGTGATGTTTATAGTGATGCTGGCCTGCTATTTTTTGGAGGCCGTGGGTACACAGCACCTCATTTCACATATATCAAACCGATTATGGTGAATCTGTAACTTTTTTCTGGACAAAAGTTTGCCAGCGAACTTACTAATTTAGTAAATCATGGATAACTATAGGTATTGAAAAAGCGGTTAAGCTAACATCTAGCTTTGGTACAGTGTATCTGGCAACAAATACAGATACTGATTCGGAATTAGGGTATTGGGCAATTTATAGTTACTACGTTATGCTTAACTTTCTGAGGATGGTGATGTTCGTTGTGCTCACCACTCACTCTTACGTCATCGACCTCAGTCCCTTCTTGTTCTCCGCTTTAATCGCCACCTACTCACTATCAGATGTAGTCTCACACTTTTATTCAATCAAAACGATTGAATCATTAGAAAATATAGATCAATTAATGACAAAAGAATTGTGTCCTTATTTTGTTCTAGCAGGCTTGAAGACAGAATCTAGTGGTACATCTTTTCAATTCTGTTCATAAAGAAGAGCCAGCATTTCGCTAGCTCTTCTTTATCGCTGAATTTTGGGGTATCAGTGGTCACTACATCAATTAATTGCCGCTTTTAACTTTTCAATACGGTTAAACAACAACCAGTCCAACGCCAGCACGCTTACTATAACAAATCCACCTACTGGGAAAGCAATACAAATTAGGATTAACGTCCCTAAACCGAGCTTCCAAATACCTTCATGCTGAAACTGTGGCGGCGCACCAAGCGACTTACTGCGACTTGGTCTGCGTAGCCACCACATAACTACACCACTAACAGAAACAAATATGAAGGCAAGGCAGAACACAATGTTCAGTATTTTATTAACGATACTCACGTCCCCCTGGTGAAGAGACGTTCCCGCCGCCATAAACTTCGCGAACCAACTATAATCCTGCCATGTAACATCCATCAACAAATGACCAGAATACTGGTCAAAATGACTGGTTCTATCTCGCCTTGGATCGGATATGTCGCCGCCCATCGAGTTAGCTGAAACGGTGTATACCCCTGTTTCAGAGCTGGGTAGGAAAACCTTATAACCCGTAAAACCCATCTCTTGTGCCTTTAGAACAATTTTGTCAATCGGCACGGCATCATGGCCGCCAGAATAAGAGGCATCAGCATCCATCTTGGAATGATCATGCACTGATGTAACTTTTGACTCCGGAACTACCGTAAGCTCTAAGTTCCACGGAATCTCCTCTGTCGAACCATGGTTAAGATCTTTGTGTATCAGAGTAGATTCCGGCTTTTCACCCCAAGTATAATAGGTCGGGAAGGTATTCCATGCCTGAACCAATTTTGATCCCCAGATACCCGTCCATGACAAGCCTGATACTAGGAAAAACAACAACACTAGGGACAACCCGCCACCGATGTTAGCATGTAAATCGCGCAACAGAATGCGCGTGCCTTGAGTAACGCGGACTTTCAAAAAACCTGCTCTGCTGGCGTTATCACGTGGTAGCCATAGATATAACCCTGATATCAGCAATAAGATACCTAAACTCGCCGAGGTTTCGATTAATAAATCGCCCAGCTTACCAATCAATAATGTACCGTGTATGTCATTCATTAGCTCATAAATGCTGTCAGCCCGATTAATGGTTCCCTGAAGCTCAGCGGTATATGGATTGACAGCTACGATGAGTGAACGCCCGTCTTCTGATTTGATTGAAAACCGGTTTGCAAGATGCTCTGTTTTTGCAGGCACAAATTGGGTAACACTAAAGTGTGGATAAGCTTTCTTTACCGCTTCTAATTGTACAGAAACCGGGACGGTTTGTTCTTGTGGAACCACTTTTAACATTGTCTCGTAACGCGTCAGTTCGATCTCATCGTCAAACAACATCACCAGCCCCGTAATCGACAACATGATCATAAACGGGATTACAAATAGACCTGCGTAAAAGTGCCATCGCCACGTCATGAAGTAGATGGATTTTGTGCGTGATACTTCCTTAAGTTGAGTCTTTTGTGCACTTCTCAACATATCGTTTTCCTTTTCATAGTCGCACAGCCAAGCGCAAACCAAATTCATCCCCCCACATAGCGTTACTATGCGGTGAAAATGGAGGGCTTGAAGAGTGCTAGTGCTCTGATGAGCTTTGATTGTCTGACTTTACTTATTATTTATATTAATCACGAAAAGGGCGATAAAGGCGGGGATCTGGGAACTGGCTTTTCAAACCTTACACTTAGAGCCAAAAAAGTGTAACTGTCAGAAATGACCAAGCTCTGCCTTGAAAGTAAAGGTGTAGTTAGAAGTGAATCCTGATGGAAGGTAGAAAAGTGACTAAACGGGCAAGGTTTACCCTTATGGGTAACGGAATCATCACCTTCCTCTAATTGAACCAGTTCGAAACCATTTAGCGTACAAAGTGTCGCCCACACACCCATGCTGTTACCATGAGCATTGATAACAGGCATCAATGTTACCAGCATCCAACTTAAGGCACTGGCAAATAACATGGATCGATAAAAAGAAATTAATTTACGCATAACGATGACCTAACAAATTTCACACAGCGTAACCAATTCCAAACACAAGCTCAATAACAGGTTACAGAATCACCGCTATTTTACCGACAGAAACAAAATCTAGATCACGAAGTTGCGATTTTTTTCAAACATTGCTCAGCGTAAAAGTTAGATATGAGTTTTTCTAGGGAAACTCCATCAACCGATTCCTGCACTTCATTGTTCTAAACTCATAATGGGGCAGAAGCGGGTTTTAGCAACAAGAGTCAGTGCCGCTTACACTGACCCGATATTGAGGTGGCGTTACTTGCTCGAGGATTTACTCGGCTTTAGGCCTGGAGTGTTTCCTGGAGTTTTTTTGTTGTCACGTCGACGTTGATCTGGCTTGCCGGTCGACTTGGCTTTTGGTTTTGGTCCTGGTTTCAAACCCATGATTTGATCCTTTTATTTAACGAGGTTATTCCTCGTTGTGTGATCTTTGAGCAGTGTTGATGGTTTTCAAGGTGTGTATGAAAAACAATCAAAAAAATATCCTCTAAGTTCTCTGCTGATAATTCTCGTTTTGACAAGCCACTTAAAAGATAAACAAATCGATGACACCCACCACTAATTCTACTAATTTGCACCTTCCTAAGATACCGCCTACGCTTTAATTCTGCACTCAAAGGATTGAGGAAAACAAACTATGGCTACTGCCCGTAAAAAGCAAATTAGTTTAACCGACACCAAATACTACCACTGTATCTCCCGTTGCGTAAGGCGTGCTTTTCTCTGCGGTGAAGATAAATTTACCGAAAATAAATCGCTGACACCCACCACTAATTTGCACCTCCCTAAGATACAAGATAAACAAATCGATGACACCCACCACTAATTCTACTAATTTGCACCTTCCTAAGATACCGCCTACGCTTTAATTCTGCACTCAAAGGATTGAGGAAAACAAACTATGGCTACTGCCCGTAAAAAGCAAATCAGTTTAACCGACACCAAATACTACCACTGTATCTCCCGTTGCGTAAGGCGTGCTTTTCTCTGCGGTGAAGATAAATTTACCGAAAATAAATCGCTGACACCCACCACTAATTTGCACCTCCCTAAGATACCGCCTAAGCTTTAATTCTGCACTCAAAGGATTGAGGAAACTAAACTATGGCAACTGCCCGTAAAAGACAAATCAGTTTAACCGACACCAAATACTACCACTGTATCTCCCGTTGCGTAAGGCGTGCATTTTTGTGCGGTGAAGATAAATTTACTGGCAAATCATACGAACACCGCCGGGATTGGGTTGAAGAAGAGCTATTGATGTTGGGGTCTGTGTTTTGTATTGATGTCTGTGCTTATGCCGTGATGAGTAATCACACTCACATTGTTTTATATGTTGATGATAAAAAGGCTAAGCGTCTGTCGGATAAAGCAGTTGTGATACGATGGCACAAGTTGTTTAAAGGTAATTGGATAAGCCGTAAATTTACTGAAGGTGAGCCACTCAATGAGTCGGAGCAATTGATGCTAGATGAGCTGGTTGATGAGTACAGAGAAAGGCTCGCAGATATTAGCTGGTTTATGCGAGTGCTTAACGAAGACATCGCCCGCCGAGCAAATAAAGAAGATAATTGTACAGGTCGGTTTTGGGAAGGACGGTTTAAGTCCCAAGCATTACTAGACGAGGCAGCATTGGCTGCTTGTCTCGCATATGTAGACCTAAACCCAATTAGAGCCCAAATTACCGCAACACCTGAAACCTCAGACTACACCAGCATCAAAAAACGCATCGACCATGCTAAGCTGGGCAGGCAACCAAAAAGTCTATTACGCTTTGCTGGCAGCCCACGAAAACATATGCCAAAAGGACTGCCCTTTGAGCTCAAATCCTATATTGAGTTGGTTGAACTCACAGGCCAATGTATTCGCGCCGACAAGCGAGGCTATATTAACGAAGCACAACCCATTCTTACTCGATTAAATATTGAACCGGAGAACTGGATAAAACTCACTACGCAATTTTCACGGGTATTCCATGGTGCAGTTGGTCGAGAGCGAACAATAACCGCTTACTGCGAAACACTGCAAAAACGACGACGGACAAACCTAACAAACTGCGAGCGCTTGTTGGCTTAGCAAAACTCGCATTCTCAATCCTAGAATTTCTTACTGTTGTATTTGCAGCGCGTTGTCATGCGCGATATCCCTGTTTTGGTGAAGAGATACGCCTGAGCGCTAAAAATTAGTCTATCGATGAACGTTTTTAACCAAAATGATTGAAGTAATTTTATACTTCACTTCCTCCGCTTGGAGGTTAATAGTGATGGGTGTCACTTATTTTAGTTGCTAGCCCTTATTACTTTTGATAGAGACGCAAGGCGGCTTTATCCTGTTTAGTTCCTAACTAACGAGATTATCAATGAGCAAAGATATCCACGATTCCCGAATTTTGATC